>CAZJNB010000014.1:0-16182 GCA_964547385.1 uncultured bacterium | reverse complement strand
ATGACGTCGCCGCCCACGGAGCCGAAGTAGAGGTTGTCGCCCGCGAGCGACGGCGGCGTGAGCGCCCGGCCGCCGACCTCCTCTTCCGGCTTGAACCGCTTCTCCCACACAACCTTACCGGATTTGACGTCTACCGCGCGCACCGCGTCGCCCATCGCGTTGTAGGAACGGTTGTCCTTGACGACGGGCCGGGAGCCCTGGTAGGCCCACACGCCGGAGACGGTGCCGACGCCCAGGTTGGCCTCGGCCTGGCCCAGCTTGGCCGAGGCCGGCGCGGCGCCGAAGCCCACCGCGGCGTCGAGTTGTGCCTGCTCGCTAGCGTACTTGCTCGACGTCTCGTGCTCGAGGTAGTCGGCCTTGCCGTAGGCGTATAGCTCCTTGTTCGTCTGCTCGCCCGAGCCGCGGCCCAGGCCGGCGATGCCCTCGTATTGTTCGGTGCCGCCGCCCGCGGTCGCGACTTCTACGCGCTTGGAGACATAGACGTCGTCGCCGACGACCCAGGGCGCCGAGGTCGCGAGCTTCTGGTCCTTCCAGATGAGGTCGCCGGAGTCGGCGTCGAAGTGATAGACCGTTCCCTCCAGCGTCGAGCAGAAGACCGAGCCGCCGTTGACGATGGGCGCGGTTATGACCTCGCCGATGAGCGGCTGTTTCCAGAGCTCGGCGCCGTTCTCCAAGTCGCGGGCGGTGAGATAATGCTGGCCGTCGCCGCCGGGGTAGGTGATATAGACTTTGCCGCCGGCCGCGGCGGGTTGCGCCATCAACGGGTCGCCGAGCCACTGGCTCCATATCTTGTTGCCCTTCTCGGCATCCAGGACGTAGAGGATGCACGACTCGGTGTTGAAGATGACGCGGCCGCGGTCGACGACCGCGGCGGTGGGGCCGTCGTCGCCCACGTGATATTGCCATACGAGGTCGCCGTCGCCGGCGTCGAAGGCGTAGAAGTCGTAGGTGCCGAAGCCGCCGCCGACGTAGACGACGCCGTCAGCTACGGCGGGCGTCGCGAGCGGCTTGCCGTCGGGGACGTGGACCTTCCAGCCGGTGAAGCCGTTGTCCGTTTCGAACGGCTCGGCCTTGACGGCCGCGTCGACCACCAGCCCCTCGCCGCCGCCCTCGCCGGTGCTGACCTCCTCGGGCGAGACGGCGAGCATTTGGTCGTCGTACATTTCCTGGCTGAGCGCCTGGCTCGCCGGCTCGTTCAGGCCGGCGACCTCGGCGGCGGCGGCGTTGTCCCCACCGCTAAGCACCAGGCCCGCGTATAATATTAGGGCTGAAGCAAACACCCTGAACCGGACGGGAACGCGACGTAAAAACATTTTCGACCTCCGATATAAATCATAACGTGGAAGATTATACGTTTATTACGCCGTTTCGACGTAAAAGGGGCGCGAAGAGTTTAATAACGGGAAAGTGGAGGCGTCCAAAGTATCAACTTAGTGTGGCCTTATCCTCAGCCAAGGCCCTCTCGTAGACTTCGACGGTCCGCGCGGCCATCTGCGCGGGCGTGAAGGGCGCCACCCGGGCGGCGCCCGCGGCGACGAGCGCCTGCCGCGCTCCCTCGTCGGCCATCAAATCGGCGATGGCGGCGGCCAACGTCTCTACCTCCGGCTCCGCGTATGCCGCGGCGTCGCCGCACGTCTCCGCCAGTGCGCCGCGGCGCGACGTCAAGACGACGACGCCGCACGCCATCGCCTCCAGCGCCGGGAGGCCGAAGCCCTCGTACGAGGAAGGGTAGAGCAACAGTTCCGCGCCCGCGACGAGCATCGCGTGTTCGGCCGGCGGTAAATACGGTTGGACTTTAATCCGGTCCGTCAATTGGGCCGCGGCGAGCCAGTCCCGAATCGTCGCGTCGTCGCCGGCGGCGACGCCGCCGATGACCAGCGGCGGAAGGTCTGCGGCGCCGGCCGCGGCGCCGTAGGCCTCGATGACAAGGCGTGTGTTCTTGCGGGGCAACGCGGCGCCGAGATGGAGGAGGTACCGCCGCGGCAAGCCGTAGTGGGCCCGGAACCGCTCGAGCCGGGCCGCGGGCCGCTTCTCAAAGAAGAGCGCGTCGACCGCCGCGGGGACTACGGCCAAGCGTTCCGCGAGCGCCGGGCCCAGGCGCCGGGTGATATCCCGCGCCGACGTTTGGGATACGGTTATTATCGCGGCGCACCGCGCCGCGGCGCGTCTGAGGACGAGCGACTGGTACAAGTAATAGCGGTTCGCCGCGGCGGTGTGGAGGCCGCGTTCGAACATCATTACGTCGTGGAGGGTGAGGACGGTAGGCCGGGGCGGCCTGAGCGGGAGCGCGTTACCGGGGGCGTGGAAGAGGTCCGCCTTAATACGGCGCAACGCCCGGGGGAGCTTGACTTGCTCCCAAAGGTAGACGGGTCGGCCGGGGATGATGACGGTCCGGACGTCCAAGCCGGTATAAGGGGCGTTAATAGGCCGGTCGGAGATTAAGGCCAACGCGGGCGGCTTCGGGTGCGCCGCGAAGCCGCTCAGGAGGGTATGGAGGTACCGCCCGATTCCTTTGCGTTCGCCGGTAAGGTAACGGGCGTCGAGCGCGACGGTGAATGGGGCCATATAATAATCCTAAGGGGCGTCGAGAAGGCCGTGGCCGGCGACGCTTGCCTAATAATAGCAAACGGTCGCTGGGGACGGAAGGTAATAATAAAAGATGCGGCGGCGTCAGCTCCGGGCGAAAGGCCGCCCGGTATATTTACTTACGGAGGTGTTTGTGTTATTATGAGAAGGTCCATATAATTGTAGGGCTCGGGCGACGTCGTAGTTTTTTATTTTAACCGGCTCGTTATATCTTTCACAAAAGGGTTTGCCTAAACGCGACGGCGGTGACACATCGCCTACAGATACGGAGGCCAGCGTGGAAAACGAGAAAGAGCTCATCGAGAAAGCGAATAAGCCCGGGCAAGACGCGATGAAACTCCACCCTTTCTATCGGGGGAAGGTGGAGATCACGGCCAAGTGCCGCGTCGCCTCCTTCGACGACTTCGGCATTTGGTATACCCCCGGCGTCGCCGAGCCGTGCAAGGACATCGCGAAGAACCCGGACAAGGTCTTCACGCACACGAACAAGGGGAACTTCGTCGCGGTCGTCTCGGACGGGACGCGGGTCCTGGGCCTCGGCGACATCGGCCCGGAGGCCGGCCTGCCCGTTATGGAGGGTAAGGCGCTCTTGTTTAAATACCTCGGCGGCGTAGACGCCTTCCCGATAATGGTGGACACGAAAGACGCCGACGAAATTATAGACTTCGTCCTCAAGCTCCAGCCGACCTTCGGCGGCATCAACCTCGAGGATATTTCTCAGCCGAAGTGTTTCCGTATCCTCGAGACGCTCAGGAAGAAGGCGCACATCCCGGTCTGGCACGACGACCAGCAGGGAACCGCGGCGGTAACGACCGCGGGCGTTATAAACGCCCTCCGCATCGTCGGCAAGAAGAAGGAGGACGTCCGCATCGTGATGGTCGGTGCCGGCGCCTCCAACATCGCGATCGCCCGCGTCCTCATCAAGTTCGGCATCGACGCCCGGCACATCATAATGAACGACTCCAAAGATTGCCTCCACGCGGGCCGCGACGACCTCAAAGGGGGCGACTTCAAAGAGAAGTGGCACTTCTGCGAGATAACGAACGAGAAGAACGTTACCGGCGGGCCGGCCGCGGCGGCCAAGGGCGCCGACGTTATGATCGCCCTCTCCAAACCCGGACCGGATACCGTCAAGCCCGAGTGGATCGCGAGTATGGCCGAAGACGCCGTGGTCTTCGTCTGCGCGAACCCGGTCCCGGAGATCTGGCCGTGGAAGGCCAAGGAAGCCGGCGCGCGCATCGTCGCGACCGGCCGTTCCGACTTTCCCAACCAGGTCAACAACTCCCTCGGTTTCCCGGGTATCTTCCGCGGGACGCTGGACGTCCACGCCCACACTATCACCGACGAGATGTGCATCGCCGCGGCGCAGGAGCTCGCCGACACCGCCAACGACAAGGGCATAAACGAGGAATACCTTATCCCGACGATGGACGAGTGGGAGGTCTACCCGCGGGAGGCCGCGGCGGTAGGGCTCAAGGCGATCGAGCAGGGCGTCGCCCGCGTCAAGGCCTCACGGGAGGAGCTCTTCGAGAAGGCGGCCGCTACCATAAAACGGGCCCGCGACGAGACGCAGTTCTTGATGAAAGAGGGCTTCATCAAGATGGGGACCGGCGAGCGCATCCATATGGGCGGCTGAGCGGTCCGGCCTTTCGGCGCTACGAAAAGGCAACCCGCGGGGGTTGCCTTTCTTCACACGAGCGCCTGGACGCCCCCGGCGACGGCAAACTCCACGAGAACGCCAACGCCGGGGACCGCCGCGAGCTCGGGAGCGGCCATCGCCTCTTGACGCCGGCCTTCGCGGACCTTATAATTACGGTGTGGCGCGAGACGACGATAGCTTAGGCGACGATGCGGCGTGGCCGCGCGCGTTGCGGGAATTCGCCGCGGCGGCCCGCGAGCGCTTCGGCGCCGCGGTCGAACGCGTCGTCCTCTACGGCTCGCGCGCGCGGGGAGAAGGCCGGGCCGACAGCGACGTCGACGTCCTCGTCTTCCTGGCCGACGGTACGGACCTCGTGGCGGCGCGCGGCGTCCTCGCCGACCTCGCCTGCGACGTCGCGAGCCGATACCAATTCCGCTTTCTCCTCCAGGTCGTCGCCTTCACCGAGGAGTCCTTCCGCCGCGAGGCGAGCTACTTTTTCATAAGAAACGTTAAAAAGGAGGGCGTTCCGATATGACCCTCCTGGAAACGGTCAAACACTACGTCGCGACCGCACGCGAGGCCCTCGTCGCCGCGGAACGCAATCTCGCCGCCCACGCCTATCGGAGCGCGGTGCACGAGGCATATTACGCGACGTTTTACGCCGCGACCGCGGCCCTCGCGACGCGGGAATTGCACTATAAAAAGCACGGTGCCGTAGCCGCTAACTTCAACCGCCTGTTCGTTCACGAGCTCGAGCTGTTCGGCCCGGAAACGGCGCGCCGGCTCGAGAGAACGCTGCACGCCCGACTGCATTTCGATTACGAGCCGATACCGGCCGGAGAAGACGACGCCGAAGCGGCGCTCGCGGCCTCGCGGGCCTTCACGGCCGAGGTCCTCCCATCGGTGGAGGCGTGGTTAAAAACCGCCGGCGATAAAGAGCCATAACGTCGGGGACTATTATGGTTAATACTTTCCACAACTACATCGCCGGCGCCTGGACGCCCGCCGCCGGCGGCGAGCTCCACGAGAACGCCAACCCGGCGGACATCCGCGAGCTCGTGAGTGTCCACTCGCGCTCCGCTCGCAGTGACGCGATGGACGCGGTCGCCGCCGCCAAAGACGCGTTCGCCGGCTGGCGGGATACGCCGGCGCCCGCGCGCGGCGAATATCTTTTTAAAACGGCGGCTCTCATTCGGGCTCGAGCCGACGCTATCGCCCGCGACTTTTGCCGCGAGGAGGGCAAGACCCTCGCCGAGGCCCGCGGCGAGACCCTCCGTGCCGCGCAGATCTTCGAGTTCTTTGCCGGCGAGGCGCGCCGCCTGGGCGGCCGGACCTTCGCCGGCGACGGCCGCGATACGTTCCTCTACACCCTCCGCGAGCCGCTGGGCGTCGTCGCCCTCATCACCCCCTGGAACTTCCCCATCGCGATCCCGGCGTGGAAACTCGCGCCCGCGCTCGTCGCGGGCAACACCGCGGTAGTGAAGCCGGCGACGAACACGCCGCTCACCGCGGTTCGTCTCTTCGAGTGCCTGGCGGACGCGGGCTTACCCCGGGGCGTCGCGAACCTCGTCTTCGGCCCGGGCGCCGAGTTGGGCGACGTCTTCTGCGAGAGCGAGGACGTGAAGGCCATATCGTTCACCGGCTCGAGCGAGGTGGGGAAGACGCTCGGGGCCCGGGCGCACCAACGTCTCGTGAAGGTCCAGCTCGAGCTGGGCGGCAAGAACCCGCTCATCCTGGCGGACGACGGCGACCTCGAACGCGCGGTGGCGTTCGCCGCGGACGGCGCCTTCGGCTCCACCGGCCAGAAGTGCACCGCGACCAGCCGGGCCCTCGTGCCGCGCGGCCGTCTCGAGGAATTCGTCGCTAAGGTTACGGCCGCGGCCAAGAAGGTCGTCGTCGGCAACCCCCTCGACGCCGGCGTCGCGATGGGCCCGCTCGTGGATGAGGCCGCGCTCGCGCGCGTCCGGGGTTATATCGAGACGGCTCAGAAGGAGGGGGCGACGCTCGCCTGCGGCGGCCGCCGCCTCGACGAGGGCGACCTCGAGCACGGCTTCTTCGTCGCGCCTACCGTTTTTGCGGGCGTAACGCCCGAGATGACGATCTGGCGGGAGGAGATCTTCGGCCCGGTCCTGGCCGTAACCGCCTACGACGACTTCGACGAGGTTATCGCGTTGGCCAACGACACCCCCTACGGCCTCTCCGCGACGCTCGTTACAAAAGACCTCGCCCGGGCGATGCGTTACGTCAAACGCGTCGAGGCCGGCGTCGTCCACGTCAACTCGCCGACAGTCGGCGCTTCGTGCCACGTCCCCTTCGGCGGCTATAAGGCGTCGTCGTCCGGCTCGCGGGAACAGGGCCAAGAGGCCCTGGCGTTCTTCACCCAGCTCAAGACGGTCTATCTGGATATATAATCCGGGCCGCGCGTGCTTGAAAAGCCGCCCGCCGGGCGGCTTTTCTTTTGCGTCCGCCCCCTCATAAATAAGACTTGACAGGTCGTCTTGTTTACGTTACTATATACGGGTATAAGGTATCGCCCTATTCCGGACGAGGGAGTTATGGAAGAGACAGTAAGCGACGAAGCTCTACTCAGCCGTTTGCGGAAGGTCGAAGGGCAGGTCCGGGGGATAATCCGGATGGTGGGGGAGGGACGTTATTGCATCGACGTCGTGAACCAGATAACGGCGGCCCGCGGCGCCCTAAGCCGGGTCGCGGTGTTGGTAATGCACCGGCACCTTTTTACCCGCCTCCCGAAAAATAAGGCTTGACAGGTTCGGCCCGCTGTGTTACCATATACGGGTATAGGGTATCACTCATTCCCGGCGAGGTAATTATGGAAGAGACAGTAACCGACGAAGCGCTACTCAACCGTTTGCGGAAGGTCGAAGGACAGGTCCGGGGAATAATCCGGATGGTGGAGGAGGAGCGTTATTGCATCGACGTCGTTAACCAGATAACGGCGGCCCGCGGCGCCCTGGCCCGCGTCGCGATGCTGGTAACGCACCGCCACCTCAACCGGTGCGTGAAGCAGGCGATGGCGGAAGGCCGGGGCGAGGTCCTCACCGCGGAGCTTATGGACAGCCTGAAGAAGTTCGTAAAGCAGTGAAAGCGCTACGCTGGCTTGGGGTAGCGTTCGCGGCCGGCGCGTGGGCCGCGGGCGATACGGTATTAACGGCCGGCGGCCTCGCGGACGAGGTCTTGGCGGTGAACCCCACGGTGGCCGCGGCGGCGGCGCGCGCCACCTCCTACGAGCGCGCGGCGATGACGAAGGGGCTGTGGCCCGACCCGCAACTTATGGTCGAGGCCTCCAACCTTCCCGCGGACGACTTCTCGCTTGCCCGGACGCCTATGTCCGGGTGGCAGTTCTACGTCCGCGAGCGGATCCCTTTCCCGGGGAAGAACACGTATCGGCGGCGCGCGGCCACCCGGGTCGCCGGCGGCGTCGCGGCCGAATACGGGCAAACGCGTCTCGTCTTGGTCGAGCGGGCCAAACACGCATATTTTGACTACTACTTGGCGCAGACCCTGGCCGACATCACCGCGCAACAGAAAACGTTGTGGTCGCAATACGAGCGCGTCGCGACGGCGCGTTACGCCGCCGGCCGGGGCCTTCAACAAGACGTCTTGACGGCGCAGGTGGAGCGGACGCGGCTGGCGAACGAACTCCTTTCGCTGGCTCGGCGGGAGAAAGTGGCGCGCGGCCGGATAAACGTTCTTCTGAACCAACCGCCGGACGGCGAGTTGGCGCCCCCCAACGGCCTTCCCGAGGTCCGCGTCCCCTATACCCAGAAAGAGCTGTTCGCTCGCGCCGCGGCGAACAACCCCACCCTTGCGGCCGCGGCCGAACGCCGAGCCGCGGCCGAGGCCCGGCGCACCCTCGCGAAGCTCTCCTATGTGCCGGACTTCACCCTCGGCGCCGGCTACCGCCTGCGGGAGGAAGTGCCGATGGACCCGGTCGCGGGCGAGGACTTCTGGTCGTTCTCCGCAGGCGTAAGCCTCCCGCTCTTCGGCACCCTCAAACAGACCCGCGCCGTCGACAGTAAGGAGGCCGCGGTCGCCTCCGCGGAGGCGAGCGTAACCGACGTACGAAACGAACTGCTCTGGAAGACGTGGGACATCTACGCCGCCGTCACGACCGCGGAGGAGCAGATCTCGTTATTCGACGACGGCCTATTGCCCCAAGCCGAAGCCGCGGTCCGCGCCGCGTTCGCGGCCTACGAGGCCGGCAAGGTGGACTTCGCGACGTTGGCCCGAAGCCAGCTCGCGCTCTATAAATACCAGAAGGAATACGTTCAGTTACGCGTCCAACGGCACAAGGCGATTGCCTCGTTGGAAGCGATAATAGGCGAACGCTTTTACTGAGGGAACGTCTCACCGTTAAACAGAGGAGGATACGTAATGCGTAGAATCACCGTATGGGCTACCGTCTGGGCGTTCGGCGCCACCCTCGCGGCCGCAACCACCCTCGCCGCGTGCAAGAAAAAGGTCGAAGAACCGACAGAGACTGCGGAAATCACGGAAGCGGCGGCGGGAACGGTTTATACGTGCCCGATGCACCCCGACGTAACGTCGGATCAACCCGGAAAATGCCCGACGTGCGGCATGGACCTCGTAGCCCAGGAAAAAGGCGAGGCGGGCGAAAGCGGGGCCTCTAAGTGCCCGATGCATTCGGGCGCGGCCGCGGGCACCGCGGAGAAGTGCGCGAAGTGCGGTATGGACCTTACGCCCGGCGAGAAGGGCGGCGCGACCGGCGAAAAGGCCGGTCATTAGCGACGGCGTGATTACCTAGGACGTGGTCCTATGGCGAGCTTCACAAAACAACGAATAATAGCGCTGGCGATATTCGGCGTAGTCATCCTCGCCGCGGCGGGAGGCCTGCTGGTCCATCAACATCGGGCCGGCGGCTTCCCGTTCGCGGGGGCTCCGTCGGGCCAGGTCTACACGTGCCCGATGCATCCTTATTACACTTCCAACAGGCCGGGCGAATGTCCCATCTGCGGGATGACGCTGGTGCCGGTCGAAAAAGGCGCCGGCGGCCACGCGTCCAAGGTGAAGGGCTTCGCCGCGCTCAAGTTCGACCCGCGACAGCAACAACTCATCGGCGTTACGACCGCGCCGGTGGAGCGGAAAGTAGTCAGCCGGACGACGCGGGCGGTGGGGAACGTCGTCCCCGACGAGCGCCGGGTCTTCATCGTCCATAGCAAAGTCTCCGGTTGGGTGGACCGCCTCTACGTGGACGCCACCGGCCAAGCGGTAGCGGCGGGCCAGCCGTTGCTCTCGATATACAGCCCGGAAGTCTACGCCACTCAAGAGGAATACCTGAGCGCCCGCGCCAACGCCCAAGAGCTGGCGGCGAGCCCCTCGGCCGAGGTCGCCCGCGGCGCCGAAGCCCTCCGCGCCGCGGCCGCGCGCCGGTTGGCGTATTGGGATATCTCGCCGGGTGAAATCGAGCGTCTCGCCGCCGGCGGCGAGCCGCGTAAGACGCTCAACGTCCGCTCGGAATATAGCGGCTACGTTTTGAACAAGCACGTCGAGGCCGGGATGTACGTCCAACCGGGGATGCCGCTCTACACCATCGCGGACCTCTCGTGGGTATGGGTCGAGGCGGACATCTACGAATACGAATTGCCGTTCGTGAAGGTCGGCCAGAAGGTCCGCATCACCCTGCCGTATTACCCGGGCGAGACGCTCGAGGGGACCGTCAAGTTCGTCTACCCGTTCCTGGACCCTCGGACGCGGACCGCGAAGGTCCGGCTCGAGGTCCCCAACCCCGGGCTGAAACTCAAACCCGATATGTTCGCCGACGTCGCCGTCGAGGAGAACTTGGGCGAACGGTTGGTCGTGCCGGCGTCCGCGGTCCTCGACAGCGGCGAACAACAGATCGTATTCGTGGCGCTGGGAGAGGGGCGTTTCGAGCCGCGCGAGGTTACGGTCGCCGCGAGGCTCGACGACTACTACGTCATCGCCGCGGGCCTCCGCGAGGGCGAGGTAGTCGTGACGAGCGGTAACTTCCTCCTCGACTCCGAGAGCCGGATAAAGGGCGCCCTCGCCGGTATGAGCGGGCACTAACACTAAAGGAATCGCCTGGTATGTTGGGAAAAGTTGTCGAGTGGGCCGCGGCGAATAAGTTCCTCGTCGTCCTCTTCGTCGCCCTCGCGGTAGCGTGGGGCATCTGGGCGGTGGCGCGCGTTCCCCTCGACGCCATCCCGGATCTCTCCGACGTCCAGGTCATCGTCTACACCGAGTGGCCGGGCCGCAGTCCGGACCTGGTCGAGGACCAGGTAACCTATCCCCTCGTGTCCTCGATGCTGGCCGCGCCTTACGTCAAGGTTGTCCGCGGCTACTCGTTCTTTGGCCTGTCCTTCGTCAACGTCATCTTCGAGGACGGCACCGACATCTATTGGGCGCGGAGCCGGGTCTTGGAATACCTGAGCCAGGCGCAGGGGAAGCTGCCGCCGGGCGTAACGCCCGCGCTGGGGCCGGACGCGACGGGCGTGGGATGGGTCTTCGAGTATGCGCTCGAGGACAAGAGCGGCAAGAACGACCTCGCCGGCCTCCGCGCCTTTCAGGATTGGCACTTGAAGTATTGGCTGGAGTCGGTGCCGGGCGTCGCCGAGGTCGCGAGCGTCGGCGGCTTCGAGAAAACCTACCAGGTCAAGGTCGACCCCAACAAGCTCGCTTCCTACCGCGTCCCGTTGACGAAAGTGATCGCCGCTATCCGTAAGTCGAACAACGACGTCGGCGGCCGCGTCGTAGAGCTCGCCGGCAAAGAGTATATGGTCCGCGGCCGCGGTTACGTTAGGTCCCTCCAAGATATCGAGGATATTGCCGTCGGCGTCGACGATAAGGGCGTCCCGATTCTGATTAAGAACTTAGGGGTAGTAACCTACAGCCCGGATATGCGCCGGGGCATCGCCGAGCTCAACGGCGAGGGCGAAGTCGTCGGCGGCGTCGTCGTAATGCGTTACGGCGAAAACGCGCTCGAAGTCATCAACCGCGTCAAAAAGAAACTCGCGGCCGTGGAGTCGTCCCTGCCGCCCGGGGTGAAGGTCGTTACCACCTACGACCGCTCCGAGCTTATCAAACACTCCATCCGGACGCTGGCGGAGAAGTTGATAGAGGAGATGGTCATCGTAAGCATCGTCTGCATCGTCTTCTTGTTCCACTTCCGCTCCTCGCTCGTCGCGATCATAATGTTGCCGGTGGCGGTCGTCATCGGCTTCATCCCGATGTATTACCTCGGCTTAACCTCGAACATAATGTCGTTGGGCGGCGTTGCCATCGCGATTGGCGTAATGGTGGACGCCGCGGTCGTAATGGTGGAGAACGCCCACAAGCGTCTCGAGCAAGCGCCGGAGGCGAACCGAGAGCGCGTCATCGTCGCCGCGGCGAAGGAGATGGGAAAGCCGCTCTTCTTCTCGCTTTTGGTCATCACCGTCTCGTTTCTCCCGGTCTTCACCCTCGAGGCGCAGGAGGGCCGGCTCTTCAAGCCGCTCGCCTTCACCAAGACGTTCGCGATCTTCTTCGCCTCGGTCCTCTCGGTTACGCTCGTCCCGGTCTTGATGGTGTGGCTCGTGCGCGGCAAGATCGGCGCCGAGGAAAGGAACCCGCTGACGCGCGTCCTCATCCACGCATATAGGCCGTTCGTGGACTTCGCCCTGCGCAACCGCCGGGCCGTTATCGTGGCCGCGTTAATCATCCTCGCGCTGAGCGCGCCGGCGTTCCTACTGCTCGGCTCCGAGTTTATGCCGCCCCTCTACGAGGGAACGATTCTCTATATGCCTACTACCCTTCCCGGCATCGGCGCTACGGCCGCCGGCCGGCTCCTCCAGGTTCAGGATAAATTGTTCATGACCTTCCCGGAGGTCGAGACCGTCTTCGGGAAGATAGGCCGGGCGAAGACCGCCACCGACCCGGCGCCGATGTCTATGGTCGAGACGACGGTGACGCTCAAGCCCAAGAGCGAATGGCGCAAGGGGATGACCTACGAGAAGTTGATCAAGGAGATGGACGCGTCCTTCGCTTTCCCGGGTGTAACCAACGCGTGGACGATGCCGATCAAAGGCCGGATCGACATGCTCACGACCGGCATTAAAACGCCCGTCGGCATCAAGATATTCGGGCCCGACCTCGACGGCATCGCCGAGCAGGGCCAGCATATCGAGGCCATCCTCAAGGACGTCCCGGGGACCAGGAGCGTCTACGCCGAGCGCGTAACGGGCGGTTACTTCCTGGACATAACGCCCGACCGCGCCGCCATCGCCCGCTACGGCCTTACCGTGGAAGAGGTCGAAGCCGTCATCGAGACCGCGGTCGGCGGGATGAACGTCGACCGGACGGTGGAGGGACGCGAGCGCTTCGGCATCGCTCTCCGCTACTTCCAAGACTACCGCGGCGACGCCGAGGCGTTAAAACGGGTCCTGGTGCCGACGCCCGCGGGCCCGCCGGTCCCGCTCGAGCAGTTGGCCGTTATCGAGCTGCGCACCGGCCCACCCGTCATCAAGGACGAGAACGGCTCGCTCTCCGGTTGGGTCTACGTGGATATCGCGGGCCGGAGCGTGGGCGCGTACGTGAAGGACGCTAAACGCGCGGTCGAGGACCAGCTCCCGCCGAAAGCGGGCTATCACATCGTGTGGACCGGCCAATACGAGGCGATGCAGCGCGTCCGCGCGCGCCTCCTCTTCGTCCTGCCGCTCACCCTCACGGTGATATTCCTGTTGTTATACTTCAACTTTCGCTCGGTGGCGGAGACGCTCATCGTCCTGTTGTCGGTCCCGTTCGCGCTCGTGGGCGCGGTGTGGCTTATGTTCGCGCTCGGCTACAATATGTCGATCGCGGTGTGGGTGGGCGTAATCGCGCTCGCCGGCGTGGCCGCCGAGACGGGCGTCGTGATGATCGTCTATCTCGACGATGCCTACCACAAACGGCAAGCGGAGGGCCGCCTGCGCACGTTGGAGGACCTCCGCGCCGCGGTAATGGAGGGCGCGGTCCAGCGCGTCCGGCCCAAAATAATGGTCGTTACCGCGATCATTATGGGCCTCCTCCCCATTATGTGGAGCACCGGCGCCGGCGCGGACGTGATGAAGCGGATCGCGACGCCTGTAATAGGCGGCATGGTAACCTCTACGATATTGACGCTCATCGTCATCCCGGCGGTCTACACGATTTGGCGCGGCCGCGGCCTGCCACGAGCGGGCGAGGAGTAGCGCCGAGCCGCTTCCGCGGCAAACGAAAACGCCGCCCGGGAGGGCGGCGTTTTGGCTTGGGGCGATATCTTGTAGTAGGGGCGACTGGCCAGTCGCCCCTACGGGTTACTCGGCGGCCGTTATGCCGTGGAGATGCGCGACGCTCGTCGAGCTCTTCGGGCGGCGACGGGTAGAAGAACGTCCCGAGGGGGAAGAAGCGCTCCGCCGCGCCGCCGCCCGCGCTCAGCGTTATGAAGCCTTCGGCGTCGCTGGCGACGCGGAGGTAGTCGAACGCCGGCTCCTCCGCTACGGCGCCGGCGGCAATGGATAATACGATACAGCCGGCCGTTAAGCACCTACGCGGCATTATCTAACCCCTCAGCGATACAACGCCTTTATCTTCCCAAAGGACGCCGGGTCCGTCCCCTCGACGCCGATGTCGAGCTGGTAGACCCACCTATTGGGGGGCTCGTTGCCGCCGCTAACGAGCCAAAGATATAAGCCGTCGAAAGCGGCGCCACCCCGCGACGGGCCCGGGCTTGGGAAACTAGCCATAACAGAGCCGGCCGTAGATATCTGATAGACGGAGCGGCTCGGGCCCGCGGCCCATAGGTAATGTCCGTCCCACCCGGGGTCGGAGAAATAGAAAGGTTCCGGGAAAGACCCGAGGATAGAGCCGGTGGTAGTAACCTTCCTATTTGCGGACCACAAGTAGTTACCGTCCCACGCAAGGCATTGCCAAGGGAAATAAGTATGAAAGTAGAAGCCGGAAACTCTTGAACCGGCCGTGGAGTACCGTGTGAAACCCAATTCATCCCACCGGTCATCGTAACTTGAGCACCATAGATACTCGCCGTCGAAAGTAGCGCCGCCGAAATATTCATAATAAGAAGGCACTATCTGGAAACTGGAGATTATGGAACCGTTCGTATTAAGCCGAAAGAAGAAAGAACCCTGGTAGGAGCAAACCCATAAATACGCGCCGTCCCAAGCGAGGGCGTTGCCAATGCCGCATGCCGAAGGTAAGTTAAACGACGATATGACGTCGCCTAAGGCCGCGAACGCGGCCGCGGCGAATACCAACGACGCAAGCGTTATTGTTACTATCTTTTTCATCTCGCTATCCCCTGGCGCTACTCGCCGAAGCGCGCCGGCTTGGTGAACTTGTAGATGTGCACGTCCTCGCCCTGGAAAGTGTCGGCGAAGGTCCCGTTGACTATCGGAACGGTTCGCGGCATCCCCGGGCCTAGGTCCTCGTTCACTACTTCTACGGACGCGTCGTAGTCGAAGCTGAGGTCGTTGTAGCTGGCGAAAGCTACAACGGCGCCGACCGTTCCCACGAGCAGGAACGCGGCGCCGACGTGTCTGTTAATATTCAAATAAGCCCCTTTCGACCAACGCCACTTTACCGTAGAGGGTCGTTCTTGTCAAACAATAAATAATGCCGGCCGCGGGCGTCGCCGGCCGGCTTCGTCGTAATGGCGGTAGCTTTTAGCGGAAGACGGACTTGACCAAGCCGAGCGAATAGGTAGGGACGTTGCCGCCGTCCCGCCACGAGCCGGAGAGGAACGGCGTGTAATCCACCTCGCCCATCGCCGGGTTGTCGTGGCGGTCGTAAATACGAAGCTCAATAAGGCCGGGGACCGTCGTCCCCCACCAACAGTCCGTCGCGTCCACGTTGGCGCTCGAGCCGTTGGAGAAGTTATAGACGCCGTTGTCGTAAAGGTCGCACAGGCGCACGCACACGTTGGAGGGACCCAGCGTCCGGATGCCGGCGTAGTCGTTCGCCGTTACGGTCAGGTGATAGAAGTCGCCGTGGGACCGGTACGCCAGCACGCCGTTGTTCAAGCAATACCGGATGACGGTCCCGGCTACCGAAGATGACGAGGCGCCGTTCGCGGTCGTCTCGAAGAGACGGAGGCCGTTCTTGGCGTATTCGATTATCGCGTTCTCCAGGATATATTGGTTGCCGTATTCGACGATAAGGGCGCCCCAATCGCCCTTCTTCTTCGACGCGTTGGCGGACGTGAACACGACCGGCATCCCGTCCGTTCCCACCGCCACCAAGGCGCCCCGGCGTACGACCATCTCGGCGCCGTCCTCGTAGCCGCCGTCGCCGTGGATCTCGACGAAGCGGACCTCCACGCCGGCCTTTATCGTCAACGTGGCGCCGTTGCGGACGGTGATGTCGCCGTAGATATAATACGGGCTACCGCTCAGGCCCCAGGTAGTGTCCTTCGTGATATCCGCCTGGCGGACGTCCGTTCCGCCCCACGCCGCCGCGGCGGCGGCGCCGGCGATAATGATTATAATGCTCGCTTTTGCCATTATGGCCCCTCTTCCTCCGGCTTCACGCCTAACTATAATACTAACACAAATTGGCGCCCCGGGCAAATATTTTCGCCGCCTTAATTTTCGCCGGCCACTACGGCCAGCGTCCATATATAACGCGGGAGTGCGTAACCGTTCGTTTTCTCGCCGCTGAAAGGCCGGCCGTCGGTAACGACGAAATGGCGTGTCAATAAAGATGTCATATTAAGCTGGTAAGACGCGGCCTCTTCCGGCCGCGGCGGGAGTTCGGTCAAGAAGTAGGCCCGGCCGACGCGCCGCCGCGCGAGTCCGGCCGCGACGACGCCGAGGTCGTCTTCGCCCCTTACGATAACGAACGGCCTTCCAGAGAACGCGGGCGCCGCATACAACGGCAAATACCATTTATTCACTATTATAGGCGCCGGCGGAAGCCGCCGGACCGCGGTTACTAACGCGGCGTGGTCC
>CAZJNB010000013.1:0-16352 GCA_964547385.1 uncultured bacterium | reverse complement strand
CACCCCCCTCGAGCTGATAAAGCTACTTGGGCCGGACGTGCTCGTGAAGGGCGGCGATTGGGCCGCCGAGGAAATTGTGGGCGCGGACGTTGTGCAAGCCGCGGGCGGCGACGTCCGCTCGCTGCCGTACGTCGCAGGCTACGCTACGACCGCCCTCATAGAACGGATAAGGGAAGTTGGGAAATCCGATGGCCCGGGCCAAAAAAAGACTTAAAATCCTCGGCGTCATCCCGGCGCGTTACAGCTCGAGTCGCTTCCCGGGGAAGGCGCTCGCGGACATCGCCGGCAAGCCGATGGTCCAGCGCGTCTACGAACGCGCCGCCCGGGCGAGTAGCCTGGACGACCTCTACGTCGCGACCGACGACCAGCGCATCTACGACGCCGTCGCGGCGTTCACGCCGAACGTTCTGATGACCGCGGCGGAGCACGCCAGCGGGACGGACCGCGTCGCCGAAGTCGCCGCTCAGATTGCGGCCGACGTCTACGTGAACGTTCAGGGCGACGAGCCGTTGCTCGAGGAGGCGGCGGTGGACGCGGTTATATCACCCTTCGCCGAAGACGAAGCCGTCCAGATGGCGACGCTTGCACGGCCGGTCCCGCCGTCGGCGGCCGCGACCCTCGCGTCGCCGCACGTCTGTAAGGTAGTCGTCGACCGAAACGGCGACGCCCTATACTTCACCCGGGCGATGGTCCCGTTCCGGCTCAGGCCGGAGGTGAGGCTGCCGTATTTACGGCACGTCGGCGTCTACGCTTATCGCCGGGAGTTCCTCTTGAAGTTCACGACGCTCGAGCCCGCGCCGCTCGAGGCGGTGGAGGGTTTGGAGATGCTCCGGGCGTTGGCGTACGGCTTCAAAGTGCGCGTCGTCCAGGGCGACTTCGTCTCCCGCGGCGTCGACACGCCCGAGGATTTGGCCGCGGTCGTAGAACACTATCTCCGCGCCGGCGACTAAGTGCGTTGCGCAAAAGACGACGTTGTGGTATAAGTAACGATACGTTTCGACCGTAAGAGTATATGCCAGCGAAAAGGGTATCTTCGGGAAGGTCCATACGCGTAGACCGCCGTCGCCGCGGCCGGAAATGGCGCGCCGTCCTCGGCCTCGGCGCGGTTTTGGCCATCATCGTCTTCGTAATCGTCGCCTACCATTATAAACGGGGCCGGGGCAAAACGGAAACGGTCCCGAAGCCGCCGGTGCCGACCGCCGAGACGCCGGCGAGCGCCGCGACCGCCGCGACGGCCGAACTTCCGGCTACGACGGAGCAGGTCCGCACCCTCCTCGTCAATAGCACGAAGGTCCCGCAACGCTTCGGCAACGCCCTCGCGGCGCTCGAAGAATATAACATCGCGTGCGGCAACGCGTTCCGTTTCGACCAGACCCGGCCTAAAATCGCCTATAACGTAAAGTCGGCCGTCTATTATCGTCCGGCGTATAGCCGCCGGGCCGAAGAGCTGGTGGCGGCGCTGGCCGCGGCGATTCCGTCCCAACGCGTCGACATCACTATAACCTGCGGCCAAGACGTGCACGCCCTAATTATGGAAGCCCTCGCGAAGAAAGTCCCGGCGCCGGAAGATACCGCCGTCGAAGTCCTCAACGGTTGCGGCATCGAGGGCGCCGCGGCCAAAATAGAAGAACGACTCACCGCCAACGGCTACGCCGTCGTCGTCGTAGGAAACGCCACGAGCTTCGATTACAAAAAGACGATTATAGAAGCCGCCGCGAACGAGACCGACGCCGCGCTCAAAGTTGCCGACCTCTTCGGCCTCAACGACGCCAGCGTAGAACCGCCGGGATACGATATCAAAATCGTCATCGGCGACGATTATACCGTCGCGCCCGAAGTCCCCTAACATCGTTCACTCACGGAGTTAAGTATTGGGAACAGAGAGCTACGTTAAAAATAAAAGGGTAATAATCTGCGGCGCGGGTGAAGCGGGCGAGATGATCGCGCGCGAGATCGCGAAGCATCCCCGGCTCAATCTGGAGGCGGTCGCGTTCCTCGACGACGACCGCACGAAGACAGGCCGCACCGTCGCCGGCATCCCCGTCGTGGGCGTCACCGGGGAAGTGGCGACAGCCGGCGAACGCCTGGCCGCCGACGAAGTCCTTATCGCGATACCCTCGGCCGCGGGCAGCGTCGTCCGGCGTATCGCCGAGGCGTGTATCGCCGCGGCCCTAACCTACCGCATCCTCCCCGGTATCTTCGAAATCATCCACGGCGACGCGCGCCTAAGCCAACTCCGGGAGGTCGAGGTCGAAGACCTCCTGAAGCGCGACCCCATCGTCCTCGACCTCGCTTCCATCCGCGAGAGTGTAACCGCAAAGACCATCCTAGTAACAGGCGCCGGCGGCTCCATCGGGTCCGAGTTGTGCCGGCAGCTGACCTCCTTCGACCCCAAGCTCATCGTTATCCTGGGGCACGGCGAAAACAGCGTCTTCAATATCGCCGTCGAGCTCGAGCAGAAGTTCTCCCGGACGCCCGTCATCCCGCTCGTGGGCGACGTCCGCGACCGGGCCAAGATGCACGCCGTCTTCCAGAGGTATCGGCCCGATATCGTGTATCACGCCGCCGCCCACAAACACATTACGCTCATGGAACAGAACCTGGAAGAGGCGGTCAAAAACAACGTAACGGGGACCCGCGTCGCCGCGGAAGAGGCACTCGCCGCCGGCGCCGACCGCTTCGTCCTCATCTCCACCGACAAGGCCGTCAATCCGGTGAGCGCGATGGGCGCCTCTAAAATGGTCGCCGAGCTCGTCGTCCGGTGCCTGCTGGCGCGCCGCCCTACGACGTTCGTCACCGTCCGCTTCGGCAACGTACTCGGCTCCCGCGGCAGCGTCATTACCCTCTTTAAAAAGCAAATCGCCCAGGGCGGGCCCGTTACGATCACCCACCGCGATATGACCCGCTACTTTATGACGATCTACGAAGCGGTCCAGCTCGTCATTCAAGCCTCGGCCCTCGGCCTCGACGGCGAGGTGATGATCCTCGATATGGGCAAGCCGGTCCGTATCCAAGACCTCGCTTACGACCTCATCCGCCTTTCGGGATACGTGCCGGGCAAAGATATCGCGATCGAATACATCGGCGTCAAACCCGGCGAACGGTTGGTAGAAGAACTCTTCGCCTCCTATGAAGACTTAAAAACTACGCCTATCGACGAGATAATGGCGGCACTCCCGCCGCCGGTGGACGCCGACGCGGTAATGCCGAAGATATCGCGGTTGGAGGAGGCCGCGGCGGCGATGGACCGCGAGGCGACGGTTAAATACTTACGCGAGCTCGTACCTTCCTACGACCCACACGCCGCCGGCCCCGCGGACGCACGTGACTAGAACCGGCGATACGGGCAAACTAAAAAAAACGCCGCCCTCTCGGGCGGTTTTACGCTGCGGCGAGGCCGTTGCCGGGAGAGAGGCCTACGGCGGCGCGCCGCCGCCGGCCCCGCGGTGACCCCAACGCGTGCTCACTTCTTTCTCTTGGCCCGGGCGACGTACCCCTTGATGATCTCAAAACGGGCCTTGTCGCGGGCGCCGAAAAAATGCGCGAGCGCGCAGTTGACTACCAAAGATTTCGTAAGGACTTCGTCTTTACAATAACGGTCGAGCCGCCGGTTGAGGTCGACGTCTAATCGAACCGTTACCGACTTTGTCCGCGCCATCGCCATACGCGACACCCTCCACGCTCAACATTAGTGTTCGGTCGCGCCGGTGAACGTGAACCCTTGAAAATACACCGCCGGCGCTACCGTCGCGATGCCTTCCGCGGCGTTGACCAACACCCGCTCGCGGCCGAGCATCTTGACGTTCGAAAACGCCCGGAGCATACTCTCGGTCCAGCGGAGGTTCTTCACGCCGTATTTAACTTCGCCGTCCTCTACCCAGAACGTCCCGTCGCGCGTCATACCGGTAAAGACGGCCGCCATCGGCTCCACGAAGCCGTTGACGTAGTGGAAACGGGTAACGTAGAGGCCCCGCTCCATCGTCGCGATCATCTCGGGCACCGAGGAGTCGCCGCCGGCGAGTTCCAGGTGCAAGGGGAACGGGCCCTCGCCCGAGCCCGGCGGGAGCGCGTGGCCGGTGGAACTCTTCCCGTCCTTCGCGGCCGTCGCGAGGTCGTAACAGAGCCCCCGGGCTACGCCGTTCTCGACAAGCGTAACGCGCTGGCGGGGCACGCCCTCGAAATCAAAAGGCAGCGGCACGCCCTCGAGGGAGAGGCCGTCGTCGACGATAGTGATATTCTCTCCCATAATCTTTTCGCCCATTCGCTTCGACAGTAGGCTCCGCCCCTCCTGATAGGACCGCGTATCGAAGACGACGAACGAGAGCCACATAAAGAGTTCGCCGATGGCGTACGGCTCGACGATGAGGTCGTATTGCCCGGGCGCGACCGCGCGAGGTCGCCGCGAGAGCTCCGCCCGCCGGACCGCGTCCTCGGCGAGCGCGGCGACGTCGATATCGCCGGCGGCCCGCCCCTGCCCCTCACAATAACCGCTGGCGTCGTCCGTCATAACGACGCCTATGAGCTCCGTCTGCGTATACGGATGGAACGCGAAGACGCCTCGCGAGTTGCCCACCGCGATGGCGCCCGCGGAGGTCATAAACGAACCCGCGGCCTTCATCTTCGCCGCGCGCGCCGCGTCTATAACCACGCCCGCGGCGTCCGCCCGTTGCCCGGGCGTATAATGCGCCGTGGCCTCGTCGAAAGCGGCCACTTCGACTATTTCCGCAGGCGCGGCCAAGCCGGCGTAATCTTCTCTCTCCCCTTGCACCCGGGCGATCGCGAGGGCCCGCGCCGCCAACCGCTCCGGCCCATCCTCGCCGTCGGCGCCCCCTCGGGCCACGCCCAGCTTCTTGCCTACGGCCGCCTGGACCGTAAGATCGAAATGGGTCTCCGCGACGTTCTGATGGATTCGGTTTTCACTGAAACGGGTAAGGGCCCGCTCGTAACGGTGGAGGATAATAAGCGTTTCGTCGGCTTCGGATGCCTTGAGCGTCCGCGTTACTATCTCTTGGAAAGAAGTCCGCTCGGTGTCCAACGGTTCTCCTTATCTTTTAACGCCAGCCGCCCGGCCGGCAGGCGCCTTTTCACGCTCGAACGTGCGTCGGCGTTCCCGAAAGGACGTCGGCCCCTTCTTGCCGTGCGCGATTATCTCTCCGCCCACCTTCGCACCCACAGCGATGTAGATTTCCCGCGCCACCACGTCCCCCTTTATTATGGCTTGCCGCCGAACCTCTGCGATTTTGCGCGCGCGCACGCCGCCGGAAACGCGGCCCGCGACGATAACGTTGACGCCGGTGACATCACCTGTAACCGTAGCGGGGGGGGCAACCATAACGGTCCCGTCGATATCCACGTCGCCGTGAAGGACGCCCTCTATTAAAAGATGCGTCTTGCCGCCGTAGGCGCCCGAGACCTCGGTCCCGTCGGCGATGAAAGACGTGAACTCTACGTCGGAAATCCGTTTTTTCGACTTCTTGGGTGCCATCGGCGTCAAGCCGCCAATACGACCTCACCGCGTACGCGTGGCGTGCGTAGCGAGTTGAAATTTATCATCGCCGCCCGTCGGTGTCAACTTTTAATTTCGGCGCGGCCGCCGGCGCCGCAAGCACGGACCTTACGCCGCGCCATATCGCGAACGCCGTCCCGCGCCGCGGCCAATATCTTCTTGGGGTCGAGGGCCGCGGGCTTATCCTTCAAGTAACGCCGAACGCCGGCTACGAACGCGAGTCGCAGGTCCGTATCCACGTTCACCTTCGCGACGCCCCGCGCGACGGCCCCGGCGAGAAGCCGATCCGGCAGACCCCGCGCCTTCGGCAACGCGCCCCCCGCCGCCTCGACAGCCGCCACCGCGTCCGCGTAGACCGCGGAGGCGCCGTGGAGCACTAACGGCACCGGCGTCGCCGCGGCGATGGCGCCGAGACGTTCGGCGTCGATAGTAGGTTCGCCCGCGAACTTATACGCGCCGTGGCTCGTCCCCACCGCTACCGCGAGAGACGTAACGCCCGTAGCCGCAACGAAGCCGGCGGCCATATCCGGCTCGGTGAATACGCCGCCCTCCCCGCCGCGGCCTACGTGTCCGAGTTCCCCCTCTACCGCGACGTCCATCGGCGCGAACGCCGCCGTCGCCGCGGCGACCAGCGCGACGTTCTCCTCATACGCCAACTGCGAACCGTCAACCATTACCGAATTGAAACCAAGCTCCACCGCCCGGCGGGCGCTCGCGACGCTCGCGCCGTGGTCGAGGTGCAACGCCAACGGCGCCGAGCACGCCGCGATCACTTCGAGCGCCGCGCGCGCGAGGGCCGGCCCGCCGTAGGCCAGCGCCCCCTCGCTTACGGCGATAAACGCTGGCGCCCGCTCGGCCGCGGCCGCCTGGGCCACCGCCTGAACGAACTCCAAATTACAGACGTTGAACGCGCATACCGCGTAACCGCCGGCGCGCGCCGCAACCAAAAGCTCAGCCGCATCCGCCAAAGGCATAATGGTCCTCCCGAAGTGCGGCAACCCGACCGGCTTCCCCCTTCCGCCGGCCCCGCCGCCGCCAACAAGTAACATAGCCGCCGCCGTCCGTCAAGGCATCGCTCTCTTTCCCGCTGGACAAAGGGCGCCGCTTAACTTAGAATAGGTCTACGCGGAAATACTTAATTATTTATAGGAGGTTGGAATTATGAAAGCGTTTTACGACATTACCTTAGCGGCGGCCGCGACCGTCCTCATCGTCGGCTCGGCCGCCTGCCAGAAGAAGGCCGAGGAACCGGCGACCGTGGATACGGTAGCCGCGAGCGCCGCGGCGCCCGACGTCCCCCTCACCCTCTCCGCCGAGGCCCAAAAGCTCGCGCCCGGGACGAAGGTCGCCGTGATAGAGTTGGAGAAAGGCGGCACCGTCGAAGTCGAACTGCTCACCGCCGAGACGCCCAAGACCGCGACTAACTTCATCAAACTCGTCGAGGATAAATTCTACGACGGCATTCCCTTCCACCGCGTCGAGCCCGGCTTCGTCGTCCAGGCGGGCGACGCAACGCTCGTCGGCCGGACGAACCCGGACATCACCCTCGACGTCGAAGCGGACAAACGCAAATGCGTCCGCGGCGCGGTCTCGATGGCGCGTCAAATGGCCCCCGGCGCAAGCGAATACGGCGCCACCAGCCCGACGCAATTCTTCATCCTCACCGGCGACTCGTCCCACCTCGACGCCGACTTCTGCGTCTTCGGCGTCGTCGTTAGCGGGATGGACGTGGTCGACGCGTTAAAGCAGGGCGACGTCATCAGGCGCGTCCGCATTCTCACCGTCGGCGAGGACGGCGGGGAATAAAGCACCCCCCTTCCGAAAACACACCCGCCGCCAGGCGGGTTTTCTTTAGGGCTTCTCTCGCCCGGGCCTTTTCGCCGCCTGCCACTTCGCCTCCATCTGCGCGAGCGAAGCCTGCCCGAGGTCGACGCCCTCCGCGGCGAGCGCCGTCTGCATTTTATGAAAGCGACGAATGAATTCGTCGTTCGTTACGTTGAGCGCCTCCTGCGGGTCCACGTCCAGATAACGGCAGAGGTTCACGAGCGAGAAGAGCATATCGCCGAGCTCGGCCTTAACACGTTTGCCCGGGCCGGCGGCCAGCTCGCGCCGCAATTCCCCGACCTCCTCTTCGACCTTAGCCAAGACGCCCGCGGCGTCCTCCCACTCGAACCCCACCGAACGCGCCCGGTCCTGGATACGCTGGGCGCGCAACATCGCCGGCAGGCTCCGGGGAACGCCGTCGAGAAGACGCCGGCCGGCCTCCTCGCGGCCCTTTATCATCTCCCAGTTTGTGATAACCTCCGCCGGTCCGGCGACCTGGGCGTCGCCGAAGACGTGGGGGTGGCGGCGCTTGAGCTTGGCCGTAATACGTTCGGCCACGTCCGGGAGCGTGAACGCGCCGCGCTCCTCGGCGAGGAGGGCGTGAAAGAATACGTGTAACAGAATATCGCCCAGCTCTTCGCACAGCGCGTCGTCGTCGCCCGTGGCGATGGCCTCCACCGCCTCGTAGGCTTCCTCCAACAAAAACCGCCGCATAGAGTCGTGCGTCTGCTCCCGGTCCCACGGACACTCGAGCCGTAAGCGGACGACAACTTCCCATAAACTCTTTAGCTCTTTCTCCATAGAACACCACCTTGACAACGCCAAGCCGCTCTCCTATTATTACGGCGATGGTTGCCGGCGCACAACTCCGCCGCCTTTACGACACCCTTCCCGCCGGAGGTAGCGCGACGGCCGAGAAGCTCGCCGCGGCCACGGGCCTCCCGCGGAAGGAAATCGCCGCGGCGGTGGCGGCACTCCGGGCCGCGGGCGCGCTGGTCGCCGGCGACGGGTTCCCGGGATACGGCCGCCGCGTGCCGCCGCCGCTGGACGAAGAAGCGGTCGCCGCCGCGGTTACGGGCGAGATGGGGCACGACGTTCGCGTTTTCGGCGCCGTCGCGACGACGATGGCGACCGCGCGCGCCCTCCTCAACGCGGGCGCCGGCCACGGCGTCGCCGTCCTCGCCGAAGCGCAAGCCGCCGGCCGGGGCCGCCGCGGCCGCCGGTGGGCCTCGCCCCCCGGCCTGGGCATCTATCTGTCGGTCATCCTCGAGACCGCACGCCTCCCGGACAACTTCTCGGTCCTTCCCCTTCTCGCGGGCGTCGCCGCGGCCGACGCTATCGCCGCGGAAGCCGCCGTCGCCGTCGGCCTGAAGTGGCCCAACGACCTTATGTGGGACGACGAGAAGCTCGGCGGCATTATCGTAGAGTCGTCGGGCGAAGCCGGCGCGGTCGTCGTAGGCGTAGGCGTCAACGTCTTCCACTGTCCGTTCGACTTCCCCGCCGGGCTGCGATATCCGGCGACGTCGCTGGCGATGGCCGGGGCCCGTAGCCTCGAGCGGAACGCCCTCGCCGCGGCCATCCTTAATCAATTGGGCGGCTGGCTCAGCCGTTGGCTGAGCGCCGGCACCGGCGCCGTTATCCGGGCGTGGCGGGACCGTACCATAACCCTCGGGCGCCGCGTACACATCGCCGGGACCGAAATAAGCGGCGTAGCCTTGGATGTAACCGACGACGGCGCGCTCGTAATCGAGGACGGCGCCGGCCAGCGGCATAATATCACCGCCGCGGACGTTATCGCCAATAGCTAAAGGGCGACCGCCGCCGGCCCGTTCAACCCCTCCAACGGACACCCGGCGCACCGCGGCGCGCGCCGCCGGCAACGCTCCCGCCCGAGCCGTACCAACAGCGCGTGGTATTGATTATACAACGCCACGTCCCGCTCAAGGTTAGATTCGAAAAACCCTTTCAACTCGTCGTACGTCGCCGCCTCGTCGGCCAAGCGGTGCCGCGCGAGAACCCGGCGGGTATAGGCGTCCACAACAAAGGTCGGCAGGCCACAGGCGTAGAGGAGTATGGAGTCCGCGGTCTCCGGGCCGACGCCGTGAACCGCGAGCAACTTCGGGCGGAGGACCGCGAGCTCCTCCGCGGCCATCGTCGCGACGTCGCCGTTGTATTCCGCGAATAAGAAATCCACGAACGCGCGGAGGCGCCGGGCTTTAACGTTATAATACCCCGCGGGCCTGATTAGGGGCGCAACTTCCGCCGGCGCGAGGGCCGCCAACTTCTCCGGCGCGAGGGCACCCGCGCGGGTCAGGTTCGCGATCGCCTTCTCGACGTTAGCCCAAGCGGTGTTCTGGGTGAGGACCGCGCCCGCCGCGACCTCGAAAGGCGTTGCCCCCGGCCACCAGTGCTGGTCGCCGTAGGCGGCGTCGAGGCGACGGTAAATCTCCTCGAGTAAAACCCGCGTCATCGCGACCTTATCCCCCCGGGCCGCGCCGCGCAACGAAAGCCCTTGTTATCGCCTTTATAATTATATAAAATGGCTGGGGAGCAACGCAACCTATGCTTGAGAGGTGGAGACATATGACGCGTATCCTATTCTGCTTGTTGACGGGCGCGACACTCGCCGCGGCCGCAGTCGCGGGCGCGGCCGCGCTAGAGGACCCGGTCCTGGCGTATTCCAACACCGTCCAAGACATCGTCGCGCGCTTCAACGCAAAACTCGTAGACGCCCAGCCGTTCCTCGTTTGGCCCGGCAACGACCTGGACCAGGACGAACGGGACAGCATCGCCTGGAAGCTCGAAGTCGTCATCAACGACCTGGTCAAACTCAAGGCCGACGAGATGGACGCCCTCGCGGTCCCGACGGGTTTCGACGAAGCCCACAAACTCATCGCCGGCGCGATGGAGCTCTACATCACCGCCCTCAGCCGTTGCGGCACCGGCATCCAACGCAACTACGTCAAGACCTTCAACGGCGGCGTCCAGGACTACAACGCCGCCGGGACCTTCCTCGACTCGGGCTTCGACGAGTTGACCAACGCGCTCCGGCGCGCCGGCTACGCCGTGGACTGAGGCCCGTCGTTAAAAACGATCTTAATGGACTAACCCCTCTCGGGCGCCGGAGAGCACGCCTGCGCGCCGCGTGCCGGAGAGGCATTATATAACCCCAACTTCTCGTAGGTCAAGGCAAATGGCCGCGTCGTCCGATACGGTCCGACGTATCCGAAGATACGGAAACCAATTCCGCGCCAAGCGCACCGCGGAGGCCGCGGCGGGACGGTTGGCGCGCATCCCCTTCGCCCTCGCCCGGCCGCTGGCCCGGCGCCGACCAATACGGTCGGACCGCGTGCTGGTCGTCGAGCGCATCCTCCGTATCGGCGATACCCTCGTGGCCCGGCCGGCGCTGGCCGCGATACGCCACAAACACGAAGGCGCCGACGTCGTGGTCGTATGCCGACGAGAGCTGGGGCCCCTCTGCCGCGCGGACAACCTCGTCGACCACGTTATCGAGGCCCTCCCCGGGCGACAGGGCTTCCGCGAGACGGCCCGGGCGGCGCGCGCGTTCGGCGCCGCTGTCGCCTACGTCCTCGTGCCGGACCGCTGGTCGCCGTATATGGCGTGGCTCGCGGGCGCGCATCAAATAATCGGTTACGACTACGCCGGCCGCGGCGTAGCCCTATCGGACCGACGCGAGCCGCCGCCCCGGGCGAACGTGCCGGCCTTCCTCTATCCTGCCGATTCCGAAAATACCCACGCCGCGGATATATGGCTCCAACTCGTCGCCGACGCCGACGCCCGGGCCACTTCCTACTCCCCGTTTGAGCCTGGCCGCGCCGCGCGGGCGCGGGTAGGCCGCTTCCTTCACGAAGTTAGCCTCGCGGCCGCCCGGCCTCTCGTCGTCCTCCATCCCGGCGCCGCGGAACCTTCGTACCGTTGGCCCGAGACGCGCTGGGCGGCGTTGGCCCGGGCCTTGCGCGGCGCGGGCGTCGCCGCCTTCGTCCTTAGCGGCGGCCCGGGCGAGAGGCCGGCCGCGACGGCCATAGCCGAGGAAATCGGCCCGGGCGCCGCGGTGGCCGCGGGAAGGTTGTCGTTGTTAGAGACCTTCGCACTCGTCGCCGCCGCGGACGCCGTAGTCTCGGGGGACACGGCGCCGGTGCACATCGCCGCGACGATGGGGACGCCGGTCGTCGCCCTCTACGGCCCGGGGGACGCCGAGATGTGGGGGCCTTTGGGCGTGCCGTCGCGGGCGATAGTAGGCGACGCGCTCTGCCGCGGCTGCAAATCGGCACGTTGTTTTCAGGAGACTCATTATTGTATGGCGGCGATAACGCCGGCGGAAGTAGCGGAAGCGGTGGGCGAGCTATTGGCGGAGGCCGGGGCGTAAGTGTATTTCCACGCCGGGATGGTTGCGACTTGGCTCGGCGTTGTCGGATGGGCGGCCGCGGCGGCGTCGCTCGTCGCCGCGGGGGTGCTCCTTCGGAAACGAGCTGGGAGTTTCGCCGAGGTCTTGACGGTAACGGTCCTGATTACCGCCGTCCGCCTGCTCTCGTTTCCTCTCCACTACGAATACGCGCTGGGCGGGAGCGCGCTCGCTCTCGGCTTCGCGGTCATCGTCTTCGGCCCGGAGGTAGCCGCGGTTTCGCTCTTCGCGGCTACCCTCGCGTTCGGGGCAATCGCCGGCGGGGCCGACGCCGCAGCTCTCGGGGGAAACCTGCTCGTCCACGCGAGCTGGGCGCCGTGGCTCCTCTGGTGGCTCTACCGCCGGCTCCGCGCGGCGGCGCCTTCCCGCGCCGCGGCCTACGTCGCGGCCTTCGTCGTGGGCGCCGCCGGCGCGCCCGTAGTCATTTTCGCCTCGTTGGCGGCGTTATACGCAAGCGGCTTCTCGGTAACGCCGGCGACGCCGCTCCGGGCGACGGCCGCGGCGTTGGCGTTGACAGCGGCGGAAGGGGCCCTCGCGGCGTGGGGTTACACGTTAGCGTTAAGCCGGAAGTATAGCGGCGACGGCCGCGTAGAGAGCTGGCGGCCGGCGACGGCGCAGGCCCGCGTTGGCTTATTACTGTGTTCTTTGATAATAACCGTCGCCGTGGCGCCGGCGACGCCGTTAGTGGCGGGGGTATTCACCGCCGCGCCCAAACTCCCGCCGGGGACGGCGGCCTTCGTCCTCCGGGCGGCGGCGGGGACACTCGCCGTCCTAGTAGCCGCGGTGGCGGCGTCCTTCTACTACGCCCTCACCCGGCTGTTGCGGCGGCGAGCCAAAGCAAACGCCGCCGGCTAAGGCGGCGTGGTCTCTCCCCCCGACATTCCTATTCCGTTTCCATTAACAACCTCGAGGCGACGACGTCGAAAAGTTCCTTCTCGGCGAGCGCCGGCGATACCTGTTCGTTGAACTTCGCCCGGTATTCCTCGAGCTGGGCGGCGAAGACGGAAGTGGCCATCCCCATCGCCCGGGCCTCCTCCAACATATCCTGGTCGAGGGCGGCGACCATCTCTTCGGCGAGCTTTGCGGCCAGCGCGGCCGCTTCCTTTTCGTCTTCGAGCGGCATATGATCACCCTTCCGCGACGTCGAAGTCGGTCAATCCCTCCGCGGCGAATATCTCCTTGAGGGCTTCCGCGGAACCGGCGGCGGCTCGGAGGGCGACGCCGCATCGGCCGGTCCGGCCCGCCGGTTTCGGTATCACCTCCGCCTCGAAGCCCTCCCGCTTGGCAACACGTTCAGCGACGATCGTATCGTGGGTGCTGGCGAAAAGGAATAACGTCGTCGGCACGAACTCCTTCATTACTTCCTTCAAATCCTTCGCTTTACCTTTCTTTTGGGCGGCGGTGAAGAGACGGTCCCCAAGCCGGCCCGCCACCTCGTTCGAGAGCCGCTTCGCGTGCGCTTTGTTCACATCCTCGCTGGCCGGATGGCAAGCAACGAACGCTACCAGTTCGGCGGCCCGTTCATCCTTTCCTTCTTGCGCCAAAAGGGCGGCGACGCCCGTCAAGATCTCCAAGGCCCACGGAACGGTTCCAAGCTCCGCGGCCAAGCGGAGGCCGCCGCGGAAGTATTTCCGGGCTTCTTCGCCGTCGCCGCGGGCGGCGGCGATATTGCCCAGATGCGCCAAGCAGAAGACCGAGCCTTCCCGATAACCTATTTTACCACAGAGCGTTAAACTTTCGCCGGCAAAACGCTCGGCCTCGTCGAAGGCCCCTTCGGCGTATGCTACTTCCGCCAGATTGACAAGCGAAATCGCGATCCCTTTCGGGTAGCCGACCTCGCGGTCCAACGCCATACTCTCTTGGTAGAGCTTCTTTGCGGTTGCGAGGTCGCCCCGGGCCAGGGCAACGTCGCCCAGATTATTGAGGGCCGACGAGGCGCCGCGCAAACTCCCGAGCCCCCGGCTGAGGGCGAGGCTCTCCTCGAAGGAACGTGTCGCGCCGTCGTAATCGCCCTCCGCGCAGTAGGCGTTCCCGAGGTGTTTAAGCGCCTCCGCGGTCCCGCCGCGGTCGCCTATTTTCTTATATATGGCCAACGCGTCGCGGTAATACTGCACCGCTTCGGGAAAACCGCCCAACGTTAGAGCCACGCTGCCCAGAGCGGTCACCGACGCCGCGACCCCCCGCTGTTCGCCGAGTTCCCGCCGCACCGCAAGGGCCCGGCCGAAGTATTCCCGGGCGTCGCCGTAGTTACCGAAAGTGAACGCGACGTTTCCCAAAGACTGCCACGAGCTCGCGACGCCGCGGCGGTCGCCGATTTCCTCGCGGACGGCGAGGCTTTCGGCGTAGAGTTTCTCGGCCGCGGCGTATTCGCCGAGGTCTTGCGAGATGTCGCCCAACTTCTCGAAGGCTACCGCGATTCCCCACCGGTTACCGATCTCCTTCTGAATGGATAAGCTCTCGCGGAAGAGCCGACGCGCTTCCCGATATTCGCCCGCGGCGCGGGCCACGGCGCCGAGCGTCCCCAAGGACCCGGCGATACCGAGCGGAAAATCGATTTCCTGCTGAATTGCGATACTGCGTTCGCACAGCTCCTTAGCTTTCCGATACGCGCCCCGGACTTCGGCGACGTCGCCGAGGTTACTTAAAGAAGACGCTATCCCCCGTCGATAACTCAACCCCTCGAAGATATCCAAGCTCTGGCGATAGAGCCGTTCGGCCTCTTCGTATTCGCCCAGCCGGTACGCCACGTTTCCCAAATGCTCTTTCGCGAGGGCCTGGCCAAAACGGTCGCCACACTCTTGGAAAACAGCCAAGCTCTCTTGGTGGAGTTGTTTCGCGGCCTGGTAATCCCCCAGGCGGTGATTTACGACGCCCAGGCAATCGAGGGCGAACGCTTCTTCCCGCCGGATGCCGAATTGCCTCGCGGCGCCCAGGGCGCGGGTGAGTAATTCCTCCGCGTCTTCGTAGCGGTAGACCCGGGCGCAAAACCACCCTTGACGCGCTAAAAGCTCCGTGACCAACTCAGCTTCGCCCGGCTCCCGCGCCCCGGGCGCCGGCGCCGCGGCCGCGAAGCGCGCGGCCGCCGTCCGGAACGCCTCTTCCCCCTCGCGGAACCAACCGCGGATATCGCAAAAATGAAATAGACTCTGGGCCGACTTCCCAAGCGCCCCGGCATCACCCGTCGCCACCGCCCACGTCCACGCGGCCCGGGCGTTCTCCATTTCTCGGGCCAAGGCCTCTAACGCGTCCTTCTGCCCCTCGCCGATAAGCGCTTTCTCGCGCTCGGCGAGAAACGACGCGTAATACGCGCCGTGGCGTTCGCGGGTGTGTTCCTCGTCCGCGGGCGCCGCGGCAAGTTTCTCCCCGGCGTATTGCCGCAAGACCTCCAGCACTTCGTAACGGTCCGCATAATCTCGCCGGACCAAAGATTTATTGACTAAAGAGGCCAAGAGCGGCAACGTCGCGCCGGCGACTTCCTTCGCCGCCCCCCGGGAAAAGCCGCCGCGGAATACGGATAACCGCCGTAACGCCCGCCGCTCGTCGTCGCCGAGGAGGCCCCAGGAATAATCGAAGACGGACCGCAGGCTGCGGTGTCGCGCGGGCACGTCCTTCAACATCGTCTCCAGGAAGTCAACGTTGTGTTCTATTTCCGCGGCGATTTCCGCCAACGAGAGGACTTTGACCCAGGACGCCGCGAGTTCTATCCCCAGCGGCATCCCCCCGACGAGGCGACAGATCTTGATGACCGCCGCCCGGTCCTCGTCCGTCAACGCGAAGCCCGGCTCGAGGCGGCGAGCGCTCTCCGCGAACAGGTCCACGGCGTCGGACGCGCCGGGGCGACCGCCGTTCCGCGGCGCCGGGAGGCTCATTCCGCCGACATCGAACACCCGCTCGCCGCGGAGGTTCAAACGTTCGCGCGACGTCGCAAGCACTTGTAACGCCGGCGCCTCCGCGAGAAGCGTTCCCAAAAACCCGGCGCCCGCGACGAGGTGTTCGAAATTGTCCAACACGAGCAACATCTCTTTTTCGCGGACGTAGTTCACGAGCTCCGTCTCCCGCTCCTGGCGACCGTAGAACGAGAAATCCAAGGCGTCCGCGACCGCGGCGGCGAGAAACTCGGGCGAGCTCACCGCCGCTAACGGCACGAAGAAGACGCCGTAGGCGAACTTCTCGATGCGCGCCGCCGCGGCCTGGAGCGCCAGCCGCGTCTTCCCCATACCCCCCGGGCCGACCAACGTCACCAGGCGATAACGGGAATCGCCGAGGAGGGCCGCGACTTCCGCCAGCTCCTCCTCCCGACCTACGAACGGCGTCGGCTGCGGCGGGAGGTTATGAGGCCGGCTTGAGAGCGAGCGGAGAGGAGGAAACTTCCCCCCGGGACCACCCGCGGCGTTGAGTTGATATAGCTGTTGCGGTTCGCTTAGGTCCTTGAGAAGATGGACACCCAAGTCCTCGAGCGTCGCCGCCGCCGGTAACGCGGCCGCGGCCGCGGCCGCGGAGAGTAAGACCTGGCCGCCCCACCCGACCTCGAGGAGGCGGTGCGCGAGGTTCACCGCGGGCCCGAAGTAATCTTGGCCCCGGCGCTCCGCCTCGCCGGCG
>CAZJNB010000012.1:0-16716 GCA_964547385.1 uncultured bacterium | reverse complement strand
GACGATAGAAGAGGGCGAGCGGCTTGAAGAGCGACCAATAGGGCCGCCGGGCAATATATTCTTTCTCCGCGCGCGAAAGCATCGCCGTTACGCCGTTCGGGGGCGCCGTCGCGCTAACTATATAACCGCGCCGCGGCCGGATGTCAATATAAATATAAATTACTAAGCGGCGCCCGCGGGACGATACGGTTCCCGAAGGCGACCTTGACGCCCTCGCGCGGCCGTGTTAGGATACGGAAATGGATGCCTATTGCGCCGAGCAGGTGTCGCTCCGCCGCGGCCTCGAAGCCCTTTCCCTGGTAGAGCTTGCGGCCATCGGCCGGCGCGTAGACGTCCACGACGAGCTGACGTCCAAAGCGCGCCTCTTGGCCGTCATCCCGGAACGTCTCCAAAGTCCTACCGCACGCCGTCGCCTCCTCGGCGGCCTCGCCGCCGGCGAGGAGCGCATATTGTTCCAGGCGGCCGCGTGCGAGAAGTTGCTCGGCTTCGTCGGCGCCGGGCCCCTCTTCCGGTTCGGCCCCACCGGGCCCCCCTCCGCACTCATCGCCCGCGCGCTCCTCCTTCCCGACGAGGCCACCGGCATCTACCGGCCGCCCGCGGAGGTCCTCGCGACGGTCCACGAGGAAGCGGCGACGAAACTGCTCGGCAAGCCGACCGCGGCGCCGCCGGCGCCGGTCGCCCTCGATACCCGCTCGGCGTGGCGGGATACGGTCAACATTTGGTGTTACGTCCTAAAAAACCCGGTTGCGCTGACGCACCGGGGCGCGCCGCCCAAACGGGTCCTGGCGAAGATAATGCCGTTGCTCGAGGTCGCCGAGGAAGACGAGCCTCTCGCCGGCCTGTGGAGCGCTTTCGGCTCGAGCCGGCTTCAGTTTCTTATGAACGACGCGTACCGCCGGGGGGCGCTCGTCCGGGAAGAGCGCGAGCTCCGCGCCGCGGAGTGGCCGGCAGGCGGCGCCGACACGTACGGCACCGAGCTCATCGCCGCGGCCGTCAACGCGGATAGCACGGGGGCCGCTCTCCTGGCAACGTACGCGCTCGCGCTCGCGGCGGGGGGCGAGTGGTATAGCGCGGCCGAACTCGCGGCGCGCCTCCGGGCCGCGGGCGGCGCCGAAAACGGCGGCGCGGCGGCCGCTTGGCTCGGGCTATTCGTAGCGGGCTTCGTCGCCGCGGGCTTGGCCGGCGGCGGCCTGCGGCTCGGGCGCGCGCGGGAATTCGAACCGCCGGAGACGACCGACGCGGGCGAGCCGGACTTCCTCGTCGGCGCCAACTTCGAGGTGAAAGTCGCACACGAGCTCTCCTTCTCAGCGCGGCTTCAACTCGCCGCGTTCACCGACCAAGTAGCGGGCGGGCAGTTACTGTCCTTTAAAATAGATAAGCGGAGTATCTATCGGGCGCTCGACGCCGGCGTGGACGTCGAGGAAGTATTACGTTTCCTCGCGGAACGCTCGTCGCGGCCGCTGCCCCAGAACGTCGTCTTCTCGCTGCGCGATTGGGCGTCTCACTACGGGACGGTGACGTTCTACGAACAGCTCGTCCTCTTGGCCGAAAGGGCCGAGGTCGTAGAGGAGATCGCCAACCTCCCGAAGCTCGCGCCCCTCGTTCGGGGACGGCGCCAGTTCCACGCGTTGGAGATAAGACGTAAGGATTACGGGGAGGTGCGGACGGCGCTCATCGCCGCCGGTTACCTCCCGCGTTCGCTCTCGGGGGAGGGGGAACTGGCGGTGTCGCCACGGCGGCTATTCGTCGGCGGCGGGAATAGAGGGACTTCGCCTGCGCGTCCTTCTTTAACGGCCGCGGTAATAACGTTCGCCGTCGAACACAAGCGCCGGTTAAAGCTGTGGTTGGCCGGCGAGAGGGACCCGGTGCAAGTAACGCCGGAGGGGATCACGGTCCGGCGGGGCGAGAAGCAGCTCCGGGCGGAGGGACCAAACGGGAGAACGCACATCCCGTTCGCCGCCGTCGAACGCGCGATCGTCACCTAAATGGATACCCGCGACGGAGACGGCGCCGCGTTGTGCTGGCGTTCGTGGCCGCTGGTAGAACGGCCGGCGCGCTCGGCCCTCGCGGCGCTGGTGGTCGTGGCCGCGGCCGCGGCGGTCTACGCGCTCGTCCATAACGTCGCTTTAACGGCGCTCGGGGCGTTGGTCTTGGTGGCGTCGCTTCACGGACACATCTTCCCGCGCCGCTACGCCCTCGACGAGGAGGCGGTATCGGTCTCGGTTTTGGGTATGAAGAGAAGACGGGCGTGGGAATATTTCCATTCGTATTACGCGGACCGTATGGGCGTTATGCTCTCGACGTTCACGTATCCGTCGCGCATCGATTCCTTCCGCGGCGTCAGCCTGCGTTTCGCCGGCGGCAACCGCGACGAAGTTACGGCGTTCGTAAAACGCAAACTCCCGCCGGCGCGGAAAAGGTCGCGCCGCCGCGGCCGGAGGTAATGTTGGCCCGACGCGGCCGGAAGTTCGAATGGCTTATTTACATCGCCTCGTTCGCGTTCCCGTTTTTGGGGATCGCGTACGGGACGCTGGAGATATGTAAGCCGGAGGCGGCGCGCCAGCGACGGGGCAAACTCTGCCTCGCGCTCGGGGTGGCGGCGCTCGTGTTCGTTTGCGCCGGCGCGACGGCCTGGATGGCCTTCGGCCTCAAAACGGACTTTGGCTTTTTATGGCCCGGCTAAGGCCGGCGCGAGGAGGGATTATGGCCCCAGAAGAAACGCTACCGCCGCCCGGGGCGGCGCCCGCGGCCGAGACGCCGCCGGAGCCGAAGGCGTTGTTCTTCGTAATATCCTTCTTCGTACCCATCGCCGGCGTCGTCTTAGGCGCGATTTACCTGAGCAAGGCCGGCGCGGCGAACCGGGAGTTCGGGAAAAATTGCCTGGTATGGGCCTTGGTGAACTTCGCGATCGGCATCTCGTGCGCCCTCTGCGTCGTCGCCTTCTACATTACTTTCTTCGCAGGCTATTTCGCTTTTCTAATCGGCCTTATAGGTCTCGCGGGCGCGGGCGCGTTTTCGTAGCCGCGGGCCCGAATCAAACATCGCCCGTAAAATAGCGGCCCGCTTAGCGGGCCGCCTCTTCGTTCCTAAGTCTAAACGACAAGGGGCCCCTACGCCTCCAACGCGAGTAGCCGCCGTTTGAGGTCTAAGCCGCCGCCGAAGCCGCCCAGGCCGGCGGATGCGACGACGCGGTGGCACGGTATAATTATGGGGATGGGGTTGGCGGCGCAGACCGCGCCCACGGCTCGGGCCGCCTTAGGTTTACCGATGCGCCGGGCGAGCTCGCCGTAGCTCACCGTCGCGCCGTAGGGGATGGCGCTTATCGCCTCCAATACGCCGAACTGGAACGGCGTAACGCGGATGTGGAACGGGACGTCGAAGTCCCGCCGCTCGCCGGCGAGGTATTCCTCGACTTCCCGGCGCCCTTGGGTGAGCGCGGCGTCGGCCCCCTCGACGAACAGAAAACCCGGGTATTTCCTCTTAAGATAACCGAAGAACGGACCGTCGTCGGTCGCCGGCAAGCCCACCGCGACGACGCCGCCGGCGCTCCCGGCGAGGCGGAACGTGCCCCACGCCGTCGGCACCGTCGAGACGAAAAGCTTAAATACGTCGGCGCTCATCGTTCTTACTTTCGCCCCTTTTATAACATAAACGGCCCGCAGATGGGAATATATTGCCGTTTTATTTCCTTGACTTAAAATACCTTTTTTGATAGAATAAGACTTCCGGGTCAATAATTGAACTGGTGAGTTCAACCACGAGCGGGCGCATATGAGGAAATGGATTGTAATCGTAATCGCCTCCTTGACCCTAATCGCCGTCTTGGTTTTAGGGTTTATGCGGGCCGGCAAAAAACGCGAACAGGCGGAGAGGTTCGCCGAAAAACGCGAAGTCGCCGTCGCGGTGGAAGTCGTTAAGCCGGAAATCGGGGCCATCGAGGATACGCGGATGTTCCTCGGCTCGGTAGTTTCGACCGACGAGGCGGTAGTATATTCCAAGATCCCGGGCAAGGTCGTATCGCTCCCGGCCGAGGTCGGCCGGCGCGTCGCCGCGGGCACGACGATCGCCGTCGTCGACTACGACCAACCCGGGATGAAGTTCCGCTACTATTACGCCTACGCGCCTATCGCGGGCGAGATATCGGAGGTCCACGTCGGCGTCGGCGATATGGTTCAACCCTCCACGCCGATAGCCACGGTCGTCAAACCGAACTCGGTCAAAGTGGAGACGCAGGTCACCGCGGAGGCGCTCGCCATAATGACAACGGGTATGTCGGTGAAGATCCACGCCCGCGGAAGGGAAGGCGACGTGATAGAAGGAAAGGTCGTGAACCTGCCGCGGTCGCTCTCCTCGGAGTCGCACCTCGCAAAGGTTGAGATTAAGCCGACGGGCAAAATATCCGGCTTGCGGGCGGGGATGTTCGCGCAAGTGGAGGTCCCGGTGGCGCGGCACGAGGAGGCCGTGCTCATCCCGCCGCAGGCCGTTCACCGGGAGACGGAGGGTCTCGCGGTCTACGTCGCCTTAGGCGACGTCGTCCAACGACGGGGCGTCGAAATCGGCCTTTCCCACGAAGACGTTGTGGAAGTAACCGCCGGCCTGGAGGCCGGCGACGAGGTTATCGTCTACGCCAACGGCGACCTCGCCGACGGAATAAAAATAAACAAGAAGGTCCCGTACCAACGTCACAAATAACCCTTGAGCCGCGGCCGCCCGGGGCCGCGATAATGATATGAAGTTACCCGACTTTTCAATACGCAGGCCGGTCTTTATAACGATGCAGGTCCTCGCGGTCCTGGTTCTGGGAATCGTGTCGTACAATCGGCTCGGCGTGGACATGATGCCTAACGTCGAGTTCCCGTTCGTCGTTATTACGACCGCCTACCCGGGCGCCGGCCCGCGCGAAGTAGAAACCGACGTCACCGAACCGCTGGAGGATAAGCTCAGCGCCCTTAGCGGTCTGAAAAACCTCTTCTCCTACTCCAACGAGGGTTACGCCGTCGTCGTCGCCGAATTCGAGTTGGAAGTGGACGCGCGGGAGGCGGAAGCCGACGTCCGGACGAAGGTCGAGATGGCGCTGCCGGACCTCCCGGCGGATATCGAAAAGCCCGTCGTAGCCCGCGTAGACTGGGGCTCCGAACCGGTGATTACCTTTGCCGTCGGCGGCCGGGCGACGCCGGAGGAACTACGCCGCCTCGCCGACGACGAAATTAAACCCCAGATCAAGAAAGTCCGGGGCGTCGCGGAGGTCGACGTCTCCGGCGGCCTGGAACGGGAAGTGAAGGTGGAGCTGGACGCCGCGGCGCTCGCCGGCTACCGTATCTCTCTCGACGACATTAAGGGGGCGCTCGCCGGCGCTAACCTGGAGGTCCCGGCCGGGCCGATACGTACGGGCCCCCGCGAGGAGAAACTTCGCGTCGCCGGCAAGTTCCGGTCTCAGGCGGACATCGAAAACGTCGTCGTGGCCCGAAAGAAAGGCGCGCCCGTCTACCTCCGCGATGTCGCTGCCGTCGACGTCAATAGCTATAAGGAAATCAAATCGATCCCCATTCTCAACGGCCGGGACGCCGTAACCGTCAGCGTTAGCAAAGCCTCGGGCGCCAATACGGTCGAGGTGTGCGACAGTATTGAGAAACGGCTCGGGCGTATCGGCAAAACGTTACCGGAAGGCGTCGAGATCGAAGTCGTCTCCAACGACGCCGACTTCATCAAAGAGGCCGTCGCCGATACCGGCAAGGCGCTCTACCTCGGCGCGATCTTCGCCGTTCTGGTTATCCTTATTTTCCTCGGCAACTTACGCACGACGATTATCTCCGCCCTCGCAATTCCGACGTCCATCCTCTTCACCTTCATCATGATGAACGCCGCCGGCTTTACGATCAACATGCTCACCCTTATGGCGCTCTCGCTCGCCGTCGGGATTCTGATCGACGACGCGATCGTCGTCCGCGAGAATATCTACCGCCACTGGGAAGAGGGAATGTCGCTCGAGAAGTCGGCCTCCGTGGGCACCGCCGAGGTAGGGCTGGCCGTTATGGCGACGACCTTCACGATCGTCGCGGTCTTCGTGCCGGTCGCGTATATGGGCGGCATCGTCGGCCGGTTCTTTCGGTCATTCGGCCTGGTCGTCGTCTTCGCGGTTATGTATTCGCTGTGGGACGCGCTGACGATGGCGCCGATGCTCTCCGCCAAGTTGCTCATCGGAAGCCCCGACCCTACGAAGAAGAGCCGTTTCGAACGCCTCTTCGCCCCGCTCAACCGCCAGTTCGACCGTTTGGCGGACGGCTACCGCGGCTTTCTATCGCTGGCGCTGCGGCGCCGTTTCCTTACGCTCGTCCTCGCCGTCGCGGCCCTTTTGGGAAGCCTGTTCTTGGCGCGTTTTATTAGCACCTCTTTTATGCCCGAATGGGACCAGGGTTACATTTACGTCTATACAACGACGCCTCTCGACTCCTCCCTCGCCTTTACCAAGAGCGTAGCGGACGAAGTCGAAAAATGGGTCGCCTCCCACGAGGAGGTCAAGACGACTTTCACCAACGTCGGCGTCGGCGATATCCCCAACCGCGCGACGATTAGCGCGAAACTGGTTCCCCGGAGTAAGCGCGACCGGAGCAACGCCGAGCTTCAGGAGGAGTTCCGCGCCTACTTCGCCGGTTACCCTCGCGCGGAAGTTACGGTCGGCATCCCGGGAATGGGCGGCGGCGGCAATAACTATGCCCAACAGCCGATCTCGGTCGACCTCTCCGGACCCGAGCTGAGCGTCCTGAAAACGGAAGCCGAAAAGATGGTCGCCCACCTGAAAACGTTGGGCTCGGCCCGCGACGCCGGCATGAGCTACGAGGAGGGCAAGCCGGAAACGAGGCTCGTTCCCGACCGCGCGATGTGCGCCGAGATGGGAATCCCGGTGGCCGCCGTCGCGATGACGGTCCGCGGCCTGGTGGAAGGGACCGTCGCGACTAAATACGACGAGGGCGGCGAGGAGTACGACGTCCGCGTCTTAATCCCGCGGGGGAAAATACGCGACCTCAACGACGTAGAGGGAATCTACCTTAAAAACCACGACGACGTCGTCGTCCCGCTGGCGATGCTGGTCGACGTCGTGCGGGACGTGGGCCCCTCGGAGATCCAACACATCAACCGCCAGCGGACGATTTCGGTCTGGGCCGGGAAAGCGCTGGGCGCGGCCAATAGCGACCTCCAGCGCGAGATGAACGCATATACCGAGAAGAACTCGCCTCCCGCCGGTTATGGTTACGGCGTGGGCCGCACCACCGAGATGCAACAGAAAATGTTCTTCAACATGTTCACCGCGCTCGCAATCGCCATCATCTTCATCTTCATCGTCCTCGCCTCCCAGTTCAACTCGTTCACGCACCCCTTCACGATTATGCTGGCGTTGCCGCTCGCGGTCGTCGGCGCCTTGATCGCGATATTCATCCTCGGCTCCACCTTCGATATGATGACGATGGTCGGTATCATCCTCCTTATGGGCCTGGTCAATAAGAACGCAATCCTCCTCGTCGACTACACCCTCCAGCAGATCGACCGAGGAAAGTCGATCAAAGAGGCCCTGCTTATCGCGGGGCCGGTCCGGATGCGGCCCATCCTTATGACGACAGCGGCAATGACTATGGGCATGTTGCCGACCGCGTTGGGTTTAGGCGAAGGAGGCGAGTTCCGCCAGGGCATGGCCGTGGCCGTCATCGGCGGCCTCCTAACGTCAACGTTGCTCACCCTCATAGTAGTACCGGTCGTCTTCACGTACGTCGAGGGTCTAAGGCGGCGAGGCCGCAAGGCGCACGTCTCCGGAACTATATAACCTTTAGGGATAAGACAGCAATACGTTAGCGGACGGCGGCTTTGGGCCGCCGTTACGTTTCATACAGCGCGTTCGGGGAAGAGCGCGTTTCCGGGCGCAAGCGCCGCCAAAAGATTTGTTGACACCCCTTAAGCCGTTTGTTATAAAGTAGTTCCCCTAAGTTTCGAGCCGGCCGCGGCCGGCGACGCTAAGAGGTCTAAGATGTCTCCGGACCCCTCTCCGCTGGGAACGGCGCAGGTCTATACCGGCGACGGCAAAGGGAAGACGACCGCGGCCCTCGGCTTGGCGCTCCGCGCTTGGGGCCACGGCGGCCGCGTCCTCGTCATCCAATTTATGAAAGGCCGCATCACCTACGGCGAGCTCGCCGCCGCGGCGCGGATGAACGGCTTCGATATTGAACAATACGGCCGCGAGACGTTCGTAGATAGAGAAAACCCGGCCGCCGAGGACGTAGCGCTCGCGCGGGAAGCACTCGCGCGGGCCGAAGAAGTAATCGCCGCGAACGAATACGACCTCGTAATTTTGGACGAGATAAACGTCGCCGCCGACTACGGCTTGGTTACAACCGATGAAGTATTATCGCTTATTCGGGCCAAGCCGCGGGCGATGGAGCTGGTCCTAACGGGGCGCGGCGCCGCGGCGGAAGTCATCGCCGCGGCGGACCTCGTGAGCGACATCCGCGAAGTAAAACACCACTACCGCCGGGGCGTCGCCGCGCGAAAGGGCGTGGAGTATTGACGCCGGCGCCGGCGAGCGCGCCCGAGCTACTCGAGCGCTTCCGCGCCGGCGACCGCGTGGCGCTCGCGCGCGCGATCTCGGCCATCGAGGACGAGGCGCCGGGATACCGCGACTTCTTGCGCGAGGTCTACCCCCTCGCCGGCCAAGCCTACCTCCTCGGCGTCACCGGCCCGCCGGGCGCCGGCAAGTCCACCCTCGTCTCCCGGCTGACGGAGCGTTACGCCGCGGCGGGGCGAGGCGTGGGCATCATCGCCGTCGACCCCACCAGCCCCTTCACCGGCGGCGCCCTCCTCGGCGACCGCATCCGCATGCAAGAGCTCGCCGGAAACGAACGCGTCTTCATCCGGAGTATGGCGACGCGCGGCAGCATAGGCGGCCTCGCGAAGGCGACATATGAGGCCGCGGTGGCGATGGACGCCTTCGGCTTCGAGCTCATCATCCTCGAGACGGTGGGCGTCGGCCAGAGCGAGTTGGACGTCGCCGGCTCCGCCGATACGACGGTCGTCGTGGTCGTCCCGGAGTCGGGCGACGCGGTCCAGGTGATGAAGGCGGGCCTGCTGGAAATCGCGGACGTGTTGGTCGTAAATAAAGCCGACCGCGACGGCGCGGACCTCATCGCCCGGGAGCTCGGCGTTATGCTCGAGCTTCGCCCGGGCGACGGCTGGCGGCCGCCGGTGGTGATGACGGTGGCGACGGAGGGCCGGGGCGTGGAGGAGCTCGCCGCCGCCCTCGAGGGGCATCGGGCGCACCTCGAGGAGGCCGGCGAGCTGGCCGCGCGGCGCCGCGCGCGGGTCCGCGGCGAGCTCGAGAAGCTCGTGGAGGCGGAGTTCGCCCGCCGCCGGGCCGCGGCGCCGGGATACGAACAGCTCATTACGACGATGACCGCGGCGGTCGCGGCGAGGCGGCTCACGCCCTACGAGGCCGCGGCCCGTTTATTCCGTAAAGTATGCGGCGACGATGATAACGAGGAGGCCGAGAGATGACCTGGAATTGGGACGAGGCGCAACAAGAGGTCCGCGAAAAAGCACGCGCCTTCGCGAAAAAACACATCGAGCCGGTGAGCCAAGAGCTCGACCGCCGGCCGCCGGCGTTCCCGGAGGATATCTTCCAGGCGATGGCGAAGGAGGGCTTTCTGGGCTTCCCCTCGGAGCCGAAATACGGCGGCTCAGGTAAAAATAAGCTACTCTACGCTACTCTCATCGAAGAGATCTCCTACGCCGACGCGGCCATAGGCATCGTGATGGCGGTCCAGGTCCTCGCCTCCTACCCCCTCGAGAAGTTCGGCACCGAGGAGCAGAAGAAGAAGTATCTGCCGAAGATGAACAAGGGCGAGCTCCACGGCGCCTTCGCCCTCACCGAGCCGAACGCCGGCTCCGACGCCGCGGCGCAGGAGGCCACCGCGACCCTCGACGGCGATTATTATATCCTCAACGGCGAGAAGATATTCATCACCTCCGGCAACGTCGCCGAGGTGATAGTTGTGATTTGCAAGGCCAACGCCGCGGACGCGCCGGATAAGTTCAAGGTCTCGGCGCTCATCTTCGACGAGCCGACCGCGCCGGGCTACTCCACCGAAGTCCTGAAATACAAGATGGGCATCCGCGCCTCCACGACCGCGCGCCTCTACTTCAAGGACGTCAAGGTCCCGAAGGAGAACCTACTCGGGCAACAGGGCAAGGGCTTCCGCGTCGCCTTGAACACCCTCGACGGCGCCCGCGTCGGCGTCGCCGCCCAATCCGTCGGCATCTGCCAGCGCGCGTTCGACCTCGCCTTGGCCTACGCCAAACAGCGCGAGCAGTTCGGCGCCCCCATCGCGAAACTGCAGGCGGTCCAGTGGATGCTCGCGGATATGTCGTGCCGGCTCGAGGCCGCGCGCCTGTTGACGTATAAGGCCGCGATGAAGGAGGCCGCCGGCGAGCCGATGGGGCTGGCGGCGGCGCAGGCCAAACTATATGCTTCCGAGGCCGCGAACTTCTGCGTCGACAAATGTATGCAGATTCACGCCGGCTACGGCTTCTGCGGCGACTTCTCGCGCGTCGAACAGCTCTACCGCGACCAGCGTATCACCGAAATATACGAGGGCACCTCCGAGGTCCAGCGCCTCGTTATCGCCGGGCACCTGTTGCGGTAACTTAGCCGAGGGGAAAAGGTCGTTCTGTATGTTCGATAAGAAAGAACTCGAGAAGATCGCGAAGGCCAAGGCGGCGTGGGAAAAAAAGGCCGGCGCGGCCGAGGAGCGCGACGACCTCTTCGAGACGGTGAGCGGCCGGCGCGTCGCGCCGCTCTACACGCCCGCGGACGTAGCCGAGCTGGATTACGAGAACGACCTCGGCGTCCCCGGCGAATATCCGTTCACCCGCGGCGTCCAGGCCAATATGTATCGCGGCCGGCTGTGGACGATGCGCCAGTTCTCCGGCTTCGGCTCCGCGGAGGACACGAACGCGCGCTACAAGTTCCTCCTATCGCAGGGCCAGACGGGGCTCTCCGTCGCCTTCGACCTGCCGACGATAATGGGCCGCGACTCGGACCACCCCTACGCCCAGGGCGAGGTCGGCAAGTGCGGCGTCGCGATTTCCTCGCTCGCCGATATGGAGGTCCTCTTCGACGGCATCCCCCTCGACAAGGTCTCGACGTCGATGACGATAAACGCGCCCGCGGCGCTGCTCCTCGCCTACTACGTCGCCGTCGGCGAGAAACAAGGAGTAGACCCCAAGGTCCTTCGCGGGACCATCCAGAACGACATCCTCAAAGAGTATATCGCCCAGAAGTCGTGGATATATCCGCCCGAGCCGTCGCTGCGGATAATCACCGACATTATGGCCTACTGCGCCGCGGAAGTGCCGAAGTGGAACACGATATCCATCTCCGGCTATCACATCCGCGAGGCCGGCTCGACGGCGGCGCAGGAGCTCGCGTTCACGCTGGCCGACGGCTTCGCCTACGTCGAGGCCGGCGTCGCCGCGGGGATGGACGTGGACACCTTCGCGCCGCGGCTCAGCTTCTTCTTCAACGCCCACCTCGACTTCTTCGAGGAGGTCGCGAAATACCGCGCGGCCAGGCGCATTTGGGCGAAGCGGATGAAGAACAAGTATCGCGCGAAAGAGCCGCGCTCCTGGCTTATGCGCTTCCACACCCAGACCGCCGGATGCTCCCTCACCGCCCAACAGCCCGAGAACAACATCGTCCGTACCGCCCTCGAGGCCCTCGCCGGCGTCTTCGGCGGCACCCAGTCCCTCCACACGAACTCGATGGACGAGACGCTCGCCCTGCCGAGCGAGAAGGCGGTCCTGATTGCGCTTCGAACGCAACAGGTCATCGCCTACGAGTCGGGCGTCGCGAACACCATCGACCCGCTCGCCGGCTCCTACTACGTGGAACATTTGACGGACGAGCTGGAGCGGGAGGCGGAGGCGTATTTCGATAAGGTCGACGCGTTGGGCGGCGTGATGAAGGCCATCGAGAAGGGCTTCTTCCAGCGCGAGATCGCGGACGCCGCCTACGCCTACCAGAAGAAGATCGAGGAGGGACGGCGCGTCGTCGTAGGCGTCAACCGCTTCACCCTCGCGGACGAGAAGGTTGACATCGACCTCCTAAAAATCGACCCAGCGGTGGAGTCTCGCCAGAATGAGCGGCTCGCGCGGGTGCGCGCGGAGCGCTCGCGAGCGGAATGGAAGAAGGCCCTCGACGGCCTGCGCCGGGCCGCGCGCGACGGCGGCAACCTGATGCCGCACTTCCTCGCGTGCGCCCGCGCCTACGCGACGTTGGGCGAGACGCTGGACGTCTTGCGCGAGGAGTTCGGCGAATACCGCGAGACGCCGATGTTCTGAGCGGCGCGCGACGTCGCATTTAAGTAGCGAGGTAGTCTATGGCTGAGAAGCGAATTAGGGTCTTGGTCGCGAAGCCGGGGCTGGACGGCCACGACCGCGGCGCCAAGGTCGTCGCCCGGGCCCTGCGGGACGCGGGGATGGAGGTCATCTACACCGGCCTCCACCAGACGCCCGAGGCGATCGTCGAGGCCGCGCTCCAAGAGGACGTCGACGTCGTCGGCCTCTCCATCCTCTCCGGCGCCCATATGACGATGTTCCCGCGGGTCCTGGAGCTCTTGCGCGAGAAGGGCGCCGCGCACGTCCTCGTAACCGGCGGCGGCATCCTCCCCGAGGACGATATCGCCGAGCTTCGGAAGACGGGCATCGGCCGCCTCTTCACCCCCGGCGCCGTCACCGACGACATCGTCGCGTATATCAAGGAGGCCGTGGCGTCGGCCAACTGACGGCGCGCCGAGCCCAAACAATATGGCCAACGAAGAGCTCTACGAACGCCTGGCGAAGGTCCGCGAGCAGGCCCGGGCGGGCGGCGGGCCCGCGCGGATTAAAAAGCAACACGACGCCGGCAAGCTCACCGCGCGCGAGCGCCTCGACATCCTGCTCGACGAGGGGACGTTCCGGGAGCTGGACGCCACCGTCGTGCATCGCTGTCACGACTTCGGCATGGCCGAGCGCCGCGTCGCCGGCGACGCCGTCGTTACGGGCTACGGCCGCGTGGGCGGCCGCCTTACGTTCGTCTTCGCCCAAGACTTCACGAGCTTCGGCGGCACCCTCTCCAAGGCGCACGGCGAGAAGATATGCAAGATTTGCGACCACGCGCTGCGCGTCGGCGCCCCCATCGTCGGCCTCAACGACTCCGGCGGCGCCCGCATCCAGGACGGCGTGGACTCGCTCGCCGGCTACTCGGACTTCTTCCTGCGCAACGCCCTCGCCTCCGGCGTCGTCCCCCAGATCGCCGCGGTGATGGGCCCGTGCGCCGGCGGCGCGGTCTACTCGCCGGCGGTGATGGACTTCGTCTTTATGGTCGAGGGGACCTCCTATATGTTCCTCACCGGCCCGGACGTCATCAAGACGGTGATGAACGAGGAGGTAACGTTCGAGGAGCTGGGCGGCGCCAACGTCCACGCCTCCAAGTCCGGCGTCTGCCACGCCGTCGCCCAAAACGAAGTGGAGTGCCTCGAGCAGATAAGGCGGCTCCTCTCTTTCCTGCCGCAGAACAACCTCGACGAGCCGCCGGCCGTCGAGACCGACGACGACCCGGCTCGAGCCGACCCGGAACTGGATGCGCTCCTCCCCGACTCGCCCAATAAACCCTACGATATGAAGGAGGTCATCCGCCGCGTCGTGGACAACGGCGACTTCTTTGAAATTCACGAGAGCTTCGCGCCCAATATGATATGCGGCTTCGCGCGGATGGCGGGCCGGACCGTCGGCATAAACGCCCACCAGCCGCTCGTCCTCGCCGGCTGTCTGGACATCAACTCGGCGTGCAAGTCCGCGCGCTTCATCCGCTTCTGCGACGCGTTCAACATCCCCATCCTCACGTTCTCGGACGTCCCGGGCTTCCTCCCCGGCACCGCCCAGGAATACGGCGGCGTCATCAAACACGGCGCGATGCTCCTCTACGCCTACGGCGAGGCGACAGCGCCCAAAGTCCACGTAATCGTCCGCAAGTCCTACGGCGGCGCCTACGCCGTAACCTCCACCAAGCATATGCGCGGCGATATGGTCTTCGCCTGGCCCACCGCGCAAATAGCGGTGATGGGCTCTGAGGGGGCCGTCAACATCCTCCACCGGCGAGAGCTCGCGAACGCCAAGGCCCCGGAGAAACTGCGCGCCAAGCTCGTGGCCGACTTCCGCGGGAAGTTCGCGAATCCCTACATCGCCGCCGAGCTCGGCTACGTCGACGAGGTGATTATGCCGCACGAGACCAGGCCGCGTATCATCGACGCCCTCGCGATGCTCCGCAACAAGCGCGACAAGAACCCGCCCAAGAAACACGGGAACATTCCGTTGTGATGCTATGGATGGAATGAACGGATATCTAACCTTCGCCATCGTCGCCTACGCGTTCCAGCTCTTCAGTACGCTGGCGGTATTCACCGCGGCCGCCGCGGCCCTCTATTGCGCGGTCCAAGTCCGGAAGTTGCTCGAGGAACTGCGCGCACAGACCGCGGCGCTCCGGCGTCTCGCCGGCGAAGCGGACGTCGCCGGGCCGGGGGAGACGGAAGAATGAACGCCGGCGTCGAAATAAAACTCGGGCCCCTCGAGCCCGAGACGTCCATCCTCGACCTCTGCGCCGGCGGCGAGGGCGTCATCGCCCGCGCCTACCCGGGCCGCGTCATCGGCGTCGACCAGCAAGAGTCCGAGATAAACCTGGCCCGGGAGAAGTGCCCGCCGGACACCGTCTTCCTCGTCGGCGACGCCACCCGCACCCGCTTCGTCGCGAACACGTTCCGCCACATCACCGTCTTCTTCGGCCTGATGTATATCAAGGACGAGGCCGCGAAGGGCGCGCTCTTCGCCGAGGCGGCGCGGCTCCTGAAGGCCGGCGGCCACCTTCACATCTGGGCCGCGGTCATCCCCGACGGCGCCGCCGTCTTCGGCCTGGACGTCTCGGTTACACTCCCCGGCGGCGAAGTTATACCGACCACCTATGCCGTGCGGCGCGCCGGCGGCGGCCAGACGCTCGCCGCGGTAGCCGAGCACGCGGCCGTTGCGGGGCTGGCCGTCGCCGCGAGGGAGAACAGCACCGGCTGGTTCTATATTAGTTTCGCGAAGGCCGTCCGCCCGTAATGTTCACCAAGGTCCTCATCGCCAACCGCGGCGAGATCGCGATTCGGGTGATGCGCGCGTGCCGCGAGATGGGCATCACCAGCGTGGGCGTCTACTCCGACGCGGACCGCCCCGCGCCCCACGTCCGCTACGCCCACGAGGTCTATAATATCGGCCCCCCGGCCGCGGCCGAATCCTATCTAAAAATTGACAAGATCATAGATGTCGCGCGGCGCGCGGGCGCCGAGGCGGTCCACCCGGGCTACGGCTTCCTGGCCGAGAACGCGGCGTTCGCCGACGCCTGCGCGGACGCGGGCCTCGTCTTCATCGGCCCCTCGGCGGCGACGCTCTCGGCCGCGGGCGACAAACAGGGCGCCCGGGCGACGATGGCCGCCGCGGGCATCCCGGTCATCCCGGGCTCCAGCCCGGACCTTCAACAGGACGAGGACATCGCCGCCGCGGCCGCGGACATCGGCTGGCCGGTGATGATAAAGGCCGCCGCGGGCGGCGGCGGCAAGGGGATGCGCATCTGCGCCGCCGCCGAAGACTTCCCCGAACTCCTCCGCCAGGCGCGCGGCGAGGCCCGAAGCGCCTTCGCCTCGGACGCCGTCTACGTCGAGAAGTGTATCGAGCGGCCGCGGCACGTCGAGTTTCAGGTCCTCGCCGACGCCCACGGCAACGTCGTCCACCTCTTCGAGCGCGAGTGCTCCATTCAACGGCGCCACCAGAAGCTCGTCGAGGAATCGCCCGCGCCGGCGTTCTCGCCCGAACTGCGGGCGGAGATGGCCGCGGCCGCGGTAGCCGCGGCGCGCGCGGCGAACTACACGAACGCCGGGACGATCGAGTTCCTGCTCGACGCGGCCGGCGAATTCTACTTCCTGGAAGTCAACGCCCGGCTCCAGGTGGAACATCCGGTTACCGAGCTCGTTACCGGCGTAGACCTCGTCAAGGAACAGCTCCGCGTCGCCGCGGCCGAGCCGCTCCGCTTCTCCCAAGAAGACATCCAGCCACGCGGCGCCGCGGTCGAGTGCCGCATCTGTGCGGAGGACCCGACGAACAACTTCTATCCGGCCGCCGGGACGATCTCCCGGCTCCGCCTCCCCTCCGGCCCGGGCGTCCGCTTCGACGGCGGCATCGCCCAGGGCTACGAGGTGCCGGTCTATTACGACCCGCTCATCGCGAAGCTCATCGTGTGGGCGGAGAGCAGGCCGCTGGCGCTCGAGCGTATGAGGCGCGCCCTCGACGAGTTCGTTCTGGAGGGGGTGCCGACGACGATCCCGTTCCACCGGTGGGTTATGAGGTCCGCGGCGTTCCGCGCCGGCGACTACGACACGTCGTTCGTGGCGGAGGCGTATCGGCCGGCGGCGAGCCGCGGCGAGGACGTAGCGCGGGCGGCGGCGGTCCTATGCACCATTTTGGCCCATATGAAGGAAGAAGCGCCCGCAATCGACGGCGGCGGCGACGCCTTAGCCGCGGCCGCGGACCGCTGGCGGCTGGCCGCGCGCCGGGAAGCGGTGGAGCGCTGATGCGCTATTGGACGAGTATCGGCGACCTCTCCTATGA
>CAZJNB010000011.1:0-17641 GCA_964547385.1 uncultured bacterium | reverse complement strand
CGAGCTTCGCGATGTCGCCGTCCATCGAGAAGACGCCGTCGGTGGCGACGACGCGGTAACGCGCGCCCCGCGCCTCCTTGAGCTTCACCTCGAGGTCGCCCATATCGTTGTGCTGGAAGATATAGCGCTTGGCCTTCGCGAGGCGGATGCCGTCGATGACGGAGGCGTGGTTGAGGGCGTCGGTGATGATGGCGTCGTCCGCGCCGAAGACGGCCTCAAAGGCGCCGCCGTTGGCGTCGAAGCACGCCGCGTAGAGGATGGCGGCGTCCATCCCCAGGAACGCCGCGACCTTGGCCTCGAGCTCCTTGTGTATTTCCTGGGTGCCGCAGATGAAGCGGACCGAGCTCAAGCCGTAGCCCCACTTGTCGAGGGTCTCGTGCGCCGCGGCGATGAGCTTGGCGTGGCCCGAGAGGCCGAGGTAGTTGTTGGCGCAGAAGTTGAGGACCGGCTTGCCGCCCTTCACCTGGATTTCGGCGCCCTGGGGCGTAACGATTACGCGCTCGTCCTTATACAGGCCCGCGTCGCGGACCGCGGCGAGCTCCTTTTGGAGGTCGTCTTTAATCTTCCCGTAGGCCATTAAATCCTCCTTTTCCTATATGTGAAAAACCGAACAATATGTCCTCCGCCGGGCCGTTATAATACGACGCCGGCCGCGCGGCGTCAAGGACGATTTTTTACTCCCATGACTAAGCGCGTCGGGCCTTGTTATCTATATTAATTTATAGTGGCTTATTTTGTTGTTATTTAAGGGCATTTTTGATATACTCGCTTTTAGTAATCGAAATGCGTTCCGAAACCGAGCCAACCTAAAAAAGGAGAGAAAAGAAATGAACAAAACAGCGCTCGTTCTCACAATGCTTATAGCAACTTGCTTCTTAGCGGCGCCGGCGAGCCCTTCCGGGAAAGTCGTCGTCATCGGGACCCACGCGGCGGGCAACGCGATACCGTGGTGGGGCGGAGCTTATAACTCCTGTAGGTTCCAATGCCTCTGGTTCCAGAGCGACATCAACTACGCCGGCTACATAGACGAAATAGAGTTCGAGAAGAGCTCGAGCGCGAGCGGGACGTTCAACAACGTGCGCGTCTGGCTATGCCACACGACTAAGACCCAACTGGAAGCTAATTTCGACAACAACTACACCGGAAAAACGCCGGTCCAGGTTTTGAATACCGCCAGCCTTAACCTCACGGGAAGCGGCTACTTCGACATCGGCATCACGCCCAACACGTTCAACTACAATAACTCGGACAACTTGTTGATGGAGGTCCGCTGGGACGGCGATTCCGGCAGCACGTGTTCCTGTTACCGCTCGAGCCAGCCGTATAGCCGCGTAGGTGCGTGGAACCACAACGCATCTTCAGGAACGGTGTGGAATAACGGCCAATGTATTCGCCTCCATATTGGGACTATGACGGGCGTTGCGCCCACGAGCCTCGGCCGCGTTAAGGCCCTATTCCAGTAATAAACCTACTACGTACGTTTATTAAAGCCCCTCGCTTCGCGAGGGGCTTTTATTGTCGCCGGCAAAGACGCCAAGTGCTTTACGCCACCGCCCTAAATACGCGGAAGATACAGCGTTTTATTATCGAAATCGGCGTTGGGAGCGCGACGCGACTTGCTTTACCGCGGCAAATGGTATATAATTATAAGGGAAGAGTGCCCCGAAACGGCGCGGAGAGCGCGAAAGGAGGGACCGGAAATGAGGATAGTAGGAACGATAGCGACGGTCGTCGCCCTCGCCTTAGCGCTGGCGCCCGCGGCGAACGCGTCCGGGAAGGTAGTTGTTATCGGCGTCCATACCGCCCAGAACGCGGTCCCGTGGCTCGGCGACAGCTGGAACGCCTGCCGCTTTCAGGCCCTCTGGTTCCAGAGCGACATCAACTACGCCGGCTATATCAATAAGATAGAGTTCGAAAAGAGCAACGCCTCCGGCGGGACCTTCTATAACGTCCGCGTCTGGCTCTGCCGTTCTTCTAAAACCGGCCTCGAGGCCCGCTTCGACAACAACTATACCGGCAACACGCCGGTCCAGGTCCTGAACGCGAGCAGCGTTACGCTGAGCGGCATCGGCTATTGGGACCTCGGCATCACGCCTTATACCTTCTACTACGACAACAGCGCCAATCTCCTGATGGAGGTCCGGTGGAACGGCGACTCGGGCGACCGCATCCGGTGTTGGACGTCGGGCCAACCCAATTGCCGCGTGAGCGCGGCCAACGACAACGCCAACAACGGCTACGTGTGGAACAGCGGCCAGTGCATCCGCCTCCACATCGGTACTATGACCGCCCTCGAGCCGACGAGCCTCGGCCGCGTTAAAACCCTCTTCCAGTAAATCAACCTCCCACGTACGCTCATTAAAGCCCCTCGCCTCGCGAGGGGCTTTTCCCTTGCCCTCCGGGCGAAGGCGTTGTATATTTACGGCCCCGGCATCAAGGAAAAACCACCGTAAAAACTGCGCGAGAGAGGTAATCACTATGCCGAACAAACCCATCAAAAAGATATTGGTAACCGGCGCCGTGGGCCAGATCGGCTCCGAGCTGACGACGGCGCTGCGCGAACGCTACGGCGCCGACAACGTCGTCGCTACCGGCCGTAAGACCAAGCCGTCGAAGGAGCTGCGGGAGTCCGGCCCCTTCGAGTTCATTGACGTTACCAAACGCGACACCGTCGCCGGCGTCTGCGACAAATACAATATAAACGCCGTCGTCCATATGGCGGCCATTCTCTCCGCCACCGGCGAACAGAACCCCCAACTCTGCTGGGACGTGAATATGAACGGGACCCTCAACGTCCTGGAGGAGGCGCGCGAGCGCGAGATGGCGCAAGTCCTCATCCCCAGCTCCATCGCCGCCTTCGGGCCGGATACGCCCCGCGACAACACCCCCCAGGAGACGGTCCTCAAGCCGCGCACGATGTACGGCGTCACCAAGGTCGCCGGCGAGCTGGTGAGCGATTACTACTTCTATAAATACGGCCTCGACGTGCGCGGCCTCCGCTACCCCGGCATCATCTCCGCGGAGACGCCGCCGGGCGGCGGGACCACCGACTACGCCGTGGAGATATTCTACTACGCCGTCCGCGGCGACGCGTATAAGTGCTTCGTCCGGGAGGACACGGTCCTGCCGATGATGTATATGCCGGACTGCCTGAAGGCCACGTTGGATTTGATGGCCGCGGACGTGGACAAGCTCAAGCACCACTCGGACTTTAACGTGGGCGCGATGAGCTTCTCGGCCGGCGAGCTCGCCGCCGCCATCCAAAAGCACGTCCCCGGCTTCGAGGTCAGCTACGAGCCGGACTTCCGCCAGGCAATCGCGGACAGCTGGCCGCGCTCGTTGGACGACGCCGCGGCCCGGGCCGAGTGGGGCTGGCGGCCGGCGTTCGACCTCGAGGCGATGACGAAAGATATGCTCGCGAAGCTCCGCAAGAAATACGAGGAGGGGACGCTGGCGGCGACGGCGTAACGCGCGGTGACAACGACCTGCCTCAGATGCCCGCTCGCGCGCTGGCCCGCGCCCGAGGAGCAGTGCGCCGGGACCGGCGGCCTCATCTGCCGCATCGACGACGGCAACGTCGCGAAATACGACACCTGCCGCTTCGGTTGGGACGACGCGCGCGCCGCGGAGGAGGCGGCGTGTTTGGAGGAGGGGTAATTGGATAACCCCCGGGGAACGGCGGGTTTAAAATACAAGTAACCAAACGATGCTCAATAATAAAAACGAAATCGAATTAAATAAGGCCTTAGTCCGAAAAATATTCGGAATCCCTGTGTTCTTCACGCGGATAGATACCGGAGACGGTTCTTTTGAAGAAAAAACAAAAACGGAATTTATTATCAACGGTGAAATCCTCTTATATAACGACGGGCGAGTTCTTACTATATGGGAAACCCCTACGGAAATACCGGTAATACGAAACGGGGTTACGATACATATTCACAATAACGCTACCGGTGAAGATTTTTATTTTGAAGGTTTAAAACGGTTAACCACCTTTAAAGTTGGGAAAAGCTTAAAAACTATTTACGTTTATAATATTGATAGGTATATACGGGAGTACTTACCCGAAGAAGAACGCCTAAACGGGGATCTAATCAAGATAGGTTTAAGTAACTTCTTTTTCGGGAAACTACCTTCGAGGGGCGAAATAAAATTATTTTCGGATAAAGGAGGCTTCACGAGCGTTTTGAGCGACGCTTCGTTGCCAAATGTTAAAACTGATTTCGGTGGAAAAAGAATAGAACTTTTTATGACAGGGCGTTACCGTCTTTTTAAATCCCTTAATTACCGGTCTACCAACCCCGTAGTATTAGCGGGATTATCTTTAAAGCCAGACCAGAAACCCGAATTCGAGAGGGATTTATTAACTGCGCTACAATTAGCGTCTGGAAATTGGATAAAATTCGTATACAAAGAAGTTTACTACAACGAAAAAATCGCTAGGCAAATCGTATATAACAAACCTTTAGGCCTTTTTAACCGTAATCCCATAATAGTAATGTCGGAATCCAATTTCTCAATTTTTTTGGCCGAAGTTTATAATAGGTTGCGCCGCCTATACGACATATCTGGGAATATCCGAGATTTCGATGTAAAAAAATTAGTATCGAATATAATCGATTTAGGATTACCAACTAAAAAAGAAACACAGCTATTACACGCCGGTATTGCATTAGAGGGCATGGCCAAGTTTTGGGAATACGATATGAGGGATAAAGGTTGGGTAGATAATAATTTTTCTGGTACTAAATTTCTCGAAAGAGTCTCCGACTTCGCTTCTTTTTATGGGTTAAATGCTAATTTGCTAAAAAAGCTGGTTTATATACGGCACGACCAAGCCCACGGAATGGACAAGTACGTTCAACGCGGTAAATATAATTTAGATAATGACCTTATCCCCTTGCTAAACGAATTGAGGAAATCTATTTGTTTGTTCTTAGGTTTTTCGGGAAAACCGTTCGAAATTAAAGGAAATTAACCCGCCGCCTCCCGGGGGCGGCTTTTATTGGCGTGATGTAGGGGCGACCGGCCGGTCGCCCCTACCCCTGCCGCTACTTCAACTCCTCGTAGCGCGCGCGGAACTCCTTTATGAGGTAATCCGGGTTGAGGCCCTCCGGGTAGCCGATCTGCTGGAGCATCTCCGTAACGGTGATGCTGTCGCCCTGGCGGAAGAGCCCCTTGAGGAGCGCGCCCGCGGCCGGCTCCTTATACCACCTCGGGCCGAACGCCGCGACGAGCTTGGCGCGGAGCTGGGCCGCGGCGTAGAACGCCGCCATATAATAGAGACTGTAGAAGCCCTCGTCCACGTTCAGATAGCCGGCCTCGACGCGTGCCTTATATTTGGGGAAGAGGCGTTGCTCGTCAGCGAGCGCCTCGTAAAACGCGAGGGGCTCGTCCAGCTCGCCGGCGTGGAGCGGCTCGTCGTAGATGACCTCGAAGGCGACGCCGCGCGCGCTCCCCATATCCGTCAAGAGCTTGTAGCGCAGGAAGTCGTCCACGACGTCCGCGGGCATCCCCAGCTCCTCGACGAGGAACGTGCGGTCGTTGAACATCCGCTCGAAGAAGATGGCGTAGGTCTCGGTGAGCTCGTTGGAGCCGAGCATACGGAGCTCGAACGGGAGCGCCGGGTCGGTGTAGGCCGCGTGGCAGGCGTGGCCGAACTCGTGGAACGCGGTCTCGTAGTCGTCCGCGCCGCCCGTCGGCTTCAGGTTCACCCGCACGTCCGCCGGGACCGAGAACGGGAAGCACGCCGCGCGCGGCTCCTTCTCGGGCCGGTCCTCGTCGTCCACCGTAACGTTGGGGAGCTTTCGGATATCCAGCCCCAGGCCGGCGTAGAAGTTGTAGGTGAACGCGAGGGACTTCTCCTTGGGAAAGTATTGGTCGAAGTCCTTGCCCCAGTAGACGTTCTTCGACTGCCACGGCGGCGTCTCGCCCGGGTCTTTGCCGTAGAGCCGCCGGCACCGCGCGGTAACGAGCTCCTTATACATCGGGAACGTATCCTCGCGGAACTTCCGGGCCTGCGCCGCGGGGACGCCGCGCTCGTAGTCCAGGAGCTGGTAGTAGAAGTCCGTATAGTTCTCGTAGCCCATCGCCTGCGTCGTCTCCGCGTGGCGGCGGAGTCGCTCGCGCCGGAGCGGGTTGAGCGCGTTCACCGCGTAGTTGTTCGCCGCATACCACAATTTCATATACGGCCCTTCCTCGTCCGTCCGCCGGAGCATCACGTAGAGGTTGCGGATGGGGACCGGCTCGTCCAAGCCGCGGACCCAGACGTGGTCGCGCGCGGGCCGGTTGTCCAGCTCGTCCTGGACGGCCGCGACCTTCTTCGCCTCGAACGTCGTCGCGAGGTCCCGATACAACATCGCGAGGCGCCGCCGCTCGACTGCGTCCGGCGCCGCGGCCTCCTTCTCCTGGATGAACCGGAGAAGGCCCAGGTCGTCGGCCAGATACGCGTATTTGTCCAACAGGCCCGCGATGTCGATGTCCTTGCCGTAGACCGCGTTATCCCACTCGAGCTGGCTCCACTCCCGGTAGAGCTCCTCGTCCGCGGCGCGAACGTTCTCGAGGTCGTAGGGCCCCGCGGCGAAGGCCGCCGCCGCGGCTAAAGCAATCGCGAACGTTCCCGTCAATATCTTCTTCATTCTTCCTACCCTTCTGTTCGTCCGTCTTCGACGTTACGCCGAGTAAAAGTCCAAGCATTATAACATAAAGGACTCCGCGCCGTAAATCGTCCCACACCAAAAGCCGCCCGCTAAGCGGACGGCGTTTTTCCCTAAAGGGCGCAAGGCCTTGCGCCGCTGCCTCGCTCGGGTGGCGGCACGTGTTACCACGTGCCGCCCGGCGTCGGTTGGTAACAACCGACGCCACGAGCTTTACTTAAACAACGCCTTCATCCGCCCGAGCGACGCCGGCGTCACCTGACCCTGTTTACTAAAATCCACCGCGTAATCGGCGCTCGTTTGCGGATAAACGGCCCCGCCGCCGTCCCAATTCCCTTGACACTTTCGCCGTTATAGCCTATGATAAACGCTCTTGCCGCGGCGAAACCGCGGCGCGGAGGTTGTATTGCCCCAGGACGACGTAGCCCAGGCGCGGGCCCTCGGCGAGGCGCTCGCGAAGCTCGAGGCCGCCGTCGGCGAGGTCATCGTCGGCCAGCACGCGGTCGTATTCGAGGTCCTGGTGGGGCTTCTGGCCGGCGGCCACTGCATCCTCACCGGCGTCCCCGGCCTCGCGAAGACCCTCCTCGTCTCGAGCGTCGCCCGGGCGCTCGCGCTCTCGTTCTCGCGCATCCAGTTCACGCCGGACCTGATGCCCGCGGATATAACCGGGACCGAGGTGCTCGAGGAGGACGCCGACGGCCGGCGGGGGTTCCGCTTCGTCCGCGGGCCCATCTTCGCCCAGGTCCTCCTGGCGGACGAGATAAACCGGACGCCGCCCAAGACGCAGGCCGCGCTCCTCCAAGCAATGCAGGAGGGCCAGGTTACCGCCGGCGGCACCACCCACGACCTGCCCAAGCCGTTCTACGTGCTCGCGACCCGCAACCCCATAGAGCTGGAGGGAACGTACCCGCTGCCGGAGGCCCAGCTCGACCGCTTTATGCTCAACATCCTCGTCCCCTATCCCTCCGCCGCAGAGGAGGAGGAAATAGTCGCGACGACGACCACCGCGCCGCAGGCCGCGCCCGAGCCGGTCCTCTCCGCGGAGGAGGTCTTGGCCCACCAAACGCTCGTGCGGCGAGTGCCGCTCCCGGCGGACGTGCTCCGCCGGACGGTAGCGTTGGTCCGCGCCAGCCGCCCGGGCCCGGGCGCGCCCGACTACGTAAATCAGTGGGTTAAATGGGGCGCCGGGCCCCGCGCCGCGCAACACCTCATCCTCGCGGCCAAGGCCGCGGCGCTCCTCTCGGAGAACTACGCCGTCACCCTCGACGAGGTCGAACGCCTCGCGAAGCCGGTTCTGCGCCACCGCCTGGTCTTGAACTTCGTCGCCGAGGCCGAGGGCGTTACGCCCGACGACATCCTCAGTCGCCTTACCGCAAGTAATTTAAGCTGAGATGGGAAAACGTAGATACATCAACCTCGTAATCGCCCCCGAAGACCGCTCCGGCGCGCTGACGCTGCGCTTTCGGCTCAGTCATATCTACGCGGGCGCCGTCGCCGCGTCCGTCGCTTTCGTCCTCATCGTCGGCCTCGTCGTCAACCAGGCGATGGACGAGGCCAAGCTCGGCGAGCTCGAGCTCCTCCGCCGCCACAACAACCGCCTCCGTTCGCAGGTCGAGCGGGTCGCCGCCGTCGAGAAGCAAATCACCGACTTGGAAATCATCGAGGACAAACTTATGGTTATCGCCGGCGAACGCGAGGCCGCCCGCGAGCTCGCGCCCGTCTCGGTCGAGGCCGGGACCGCCGGCGCCGCCGCCAGGCCGGCTTCCATAAGCGAAGGGTGGCGCCAGTTCCGCCGGCTGTCCGCGGCGCGCCGCGGCATCAAACTCGCCGCTCCCGACGGCGTCCCGGTCGCGAACGGTTGGGTAACCCGCGGCTTCGGCGAGGACGCCGGCCTGGAGGGCGGCACCTTCCACAACGGCGTTGACATCGCCGCGCCGGCGAATACGCCCGTAACCGCCACCGCGCCCGGCGTAGTCATATTCGCGGGCGACGACCCCATTTACGGCAAGCTGGTCATCGTGCAACACGCCCTTACCGGTTATAGTACGTTCTATGGCCACAACTCCCGGCTCAAAGTCCGGGTCGGGCAGCGCGTCGCCCGCGGCGACGTACTCGCCTTCGTCGGCACCACCGGTAAAAGTTCCGCGCCCCACCTCCACTACGAGGTTCGCCTCCACGGCATCCCCGTCAACCCGGCCAAATATATGACCCCGGCGCCTACCGCCATCGTCGAGCCGACGCCCGTTATCGAAGAAGTCCCAACCGCCGAAGAGAAACCCAAGTCGCCGGCGAAACCCGCCGCGAGAGAGAAAGAGGGCGAAATCCCGACCGCGGAAAAACCGGCCGGCGCGCCGTCGCCTTAGAGCGCGCGGCCCCGGTCTCGAGTCTGCGTTTCCGTTTTACGGTCTACCCCGCGGCGTCCCAACGCCGCGGCGAAAGGAGCCCCGGCTATATGTTCGGAAAAGATCCTGCCGCCAGCGAAAGTAAATTGAACTCCATCATCGGCAAAGGGTCGAACTGCGAAGGCGAAATCGTCGTGGGCGGCGGCCTGAAAATCGACGGTAACTTCAAAGGAACCGTCAAGGCCGCTTCGGTCTTCGTCGGCAAAGAGGCCGTCGTCGAGGCTACCATCGACACCAACGTAGCCGTCATCGGCGGTAAAGTGATCGGCAACGTCATCGCCCACGAGAGTATCGAGCTCCAACCCAAAGCCGAAGTCGTCGGCGACGTTCAAACCAAGAACCTTATCGTCGCCGAAGCCGCGGTCCTCGACGGCTACTGTGATATGGGCCGGGGAGAGGGTCGCCGCCAAAAAGAAAAGCCGGCGACGACGGCCGCCAAGGAACATCAGAAGGGAAGCGGCCCGCAGGAGAAGGCCGGCACCCCCCATCCGGCTACGCCTTCGACCCCGCACGGCGGCGGCGCGCCCGCTAACACCCATCGCCCTTCGCCACATGCCGGCGGCGGCCAGCCCGCGGCGGGCCCGCCTAAGCGCTAAGCGCCGACGACGGACCGACATCCGCCCCGGCGAAGGCGGCCGCCGGCTCGCGTAAAAAACCGGCCGCGAGGCCGGTTTTGCGGAGCGGAGGCGAACGTGCTCTACTTGTCGGCGAGCAACAGTTTCTTGTTCCGGTCCACCAGCGCGAAGTAGATTTTACCGCTGGGGGAGACGGCGACGCCCACCGGATGGCTGGGGCGCTCGTTAACGCGGGCCTCGCCGCCCGACTTCAACGCGCCCTCGGCGCCGAGGGTATAGAAGTTCACGTGGGCGGACTTATCAGTTTTATCCACGTACGCCAGATAGACTTCTCCGTCGCCAGCCGCCAGCGCGGCCTTATCGTCCGGCTGCGTCTTGACTTTTATCTCCGTCCTCGTCTCCTTGAGATGGTTGAACGACGGGCCTTTAGACGTCGTCTCGATAGCGTACGTCGTCAGCATAAACTTCTTATCCTCGTCCACCCAGGCGACGACGAGCGTCCCGCCGTCCACCGCGAGAGCCGACGGCTTCACCGTCTCACACTCACTCAGCTCCCGCTCGTTCTCCCGCGATAACTTCCCTTTCTTAGAAACCTTATAGGTAACGACCTTTACGACTTTGTCCTCGCTGTCGGTATATCCCAGGTAAAGCCGGCCCTCTTCGTATGCCAAGCTCGCGCCGCCCGCCGGCGACACGCCCGTCGTCCGCGTATCGGTGTGTTTGAACTTCCCTTTCGCGCCGAAGGCGTAACGCGCGACCGAAACCTTCCCGTCCCGATAATCTACCCACGCCAGGAACAACGCCTTATCCCCCACCGCCAGCGCGAACGGGTTGTTCGTCCGCGCCGTCATCGGTTGCGATGCCTGAACGAACGCCTCGCCGCCGCGGAGCGGCGATAAGGTATATTGGCCGAACTTCAGCGTCCGGTCGAGTCGGGCGAACGCGACGTAGATGTCGTCGCCGTCGACCGCGATCGCCGGCGCCAACGATGCCTCCTCATGGGTATCGTAGACGAGCGCGGCCGCGGCCGCCGCCACGAGTATTACTCCCAGAACGCATAGACGTCTCATTATTAATCCCCCTTCTCGGCCCTAAGCGGCCGCCCCGGCGTCGCCGGCCTTTTTCGCCTCCGACGTTAAGCCGGCCATCTCGTGAGTAGACTTCTCGAGGAATAGCAAGCGCTCCCAGTTGAGGTCTACGATCTCTTGAATGTGCTCAACTTGCTCCTCGCGAAGGTGGCGGAACCGTCCCTGCAATTTGAGATACTCGTTCACCGGCGTCCGCTTCCGCGGCTTCCGGCTCAGGCTATAGACGCCGTGCTCGACTTCCAACAGCGGCCACACCCGCGCGTTCACCGCCAGCCGTATCGCCTTCACGCCGTATTCCGGCGCCATCCGCCACCCGGGCGGACAGCTCGCGAATATCTGCATATACTTCGTTCCGGTGATCTCTTTGGCTTTGTTCACCTTCCGGATGAGGTCTTCCGGAAAGGCGATCGCCGCCGTCGCGACGTAGGGAATCTGATGCGCGACCATAATATCCACCATGTTTTTCTTGGGCCGGTCCTTGAAGTGGCGCGCGGGCGTCGTCGTCGTCCACGCGCCCCAGGGCGTGGAGCTCGAGCGTTGGACGCCGGTGTTCATATAGGCCTCGTTGTCGTAGCAGATGTAGAGGATGTTGTCGTTGCGCTCCGCGGCGCCGGAGAGCGCCTGGATGCCGATGTCCGCGGTCCCGCCGTCGCCGGCCCACGCTACGACGTTCACGTCCTTTTTCCCCATTACGTCGAGGCCCGCTTCCAGGCCGCAGGCACAGGACGCCGCCGCCTCGAAGGCAATATGGAAGAGCGGCACCCCCAACGTCGTGTAGGGGAACGGGCCGTCGATGACGGACCAACAGCACGCCGGCACGGCGAAGACGGTGTTGGGCCCCAGCGCTTTGAGGGCGTAGCGCATCGCGAGCGCGGCGCCGCACCCCTGGCAGGCGAGGTGCCCGGAGCACATATGCTCCTCGGCGGGAATGGTCAACTTCTTCGGAACTTCAGCCATAATCGTCTCCCGAAAACAGCGCGCCCGAGCGCTACGGCTTCACGCCGTACCAGTTGAAGTCGGCGCAGTCCGGCTCCTCCGCCCGCGCGGCGATGTTAAGCAGGTCGCGGACCTTTACGTCACGGCCGCCCAGGCCCGCGATGAAGCCCAGAACCGGCGGCGCCCCCTCCCGGCCATAGAGCGCGGCCTTGACCTCGGTGCAAAAGATCCCCTCCTGGCCGAAGGAGATGTTGCGGTCCACGACGGCGACGCGCTTCTTGCCCAAGAGCGCTTGCCGCACGTCCTCGCGCGGGAACGGCCTAAACGTCCACATCTTCAGCGCGCCGAGCTTTTGGCCCGAGGCGCGCGCCTCGTCTACGGCGTCCTTCGCCGTCGAGGCGATCGTCCCGGAGACGACCAGGACCGTCTCCGCGTCGTCGCACTTATACGGCTCCACCATCTTATAATAACGGCCGGTGGCGTCGCCGTATTCTTGCGTCGCCTTTCTGATAACATCCTCGGCGCCGAGCATCGCGTTGTGTTCCATATACTTGAGCTCATAGTAGTGGGCCGGGTCGGTGAGGCCGCCGAAAGCGGCAGGATGCGCCGGGTCCACCGTGTGCTCCGCGTGCCGCCGCGGAAGAAAACGGTCCACGTCCTCCTGCGGCGGGAAGTCGACCGGCTCGGTCGTATGGCTCAAGAAGAACGCGTCCAAGACGACCATCGCGGGCATAAGGACCTGCTCGGCGACGCGGAACGCGATGATGATGCTGTCGAAGACGTCCTGGTTGGACGCGGCGTAGAATTGCATCCAGCCGGTGTCCCGCTGGCTCAAACTATCGATCTGGTCCGTCCAGATCGTCCACGGCGGGCCCATCGCCCGGTTGATGTTCGCGAGCACCACCGGCAGGCGGGCGTTCGCGGCCCAGTGGAGGACCTCGTGCATAAGGGCCAACCCCTGAGACGAGGTAGCGGTGAAGGTGCGGGCGCCCGCGGCGGCGGCGCCGATGCACGCCACCATCGCCGAGTGCTCGCTCTCCACCTTAATGAACTTGGCGTCCATTATGCCGTCGGCAACGAACTCGCTTATCTTCTCCACCACCTGCGTCTGCGGCGTTATCGGATACGCCGAGACCACCTGGGCCCGGGCGACCCGCGCCGCGTGCGACACCGCGTGGTTACCGGTTACAACTTGCTTCATAAACCGACCTTTCGAGAGTATTACCGCGAAACCGCCGCCGGCCTAGAGGCCCTCGCGCAGCTGGATACACGAGACCGGGCATTCCTCGGCGCATACGCCGCACCCCTTACAATATTCCAGGACGACGCGCGGCGGCTCCTCGCACGTTATCGCCAGGTCCGGACAATACTTCCAACACAACATACAGCGCGTGCATGTGTCGTAATCTATGACCGGCGTCACGTTCCGCCAGGAGCCGGTCTTATTCCACGACATCCGCCCCAGGCTCTTGGCCATCGGCGGCATATCGCGCGCGCCCCGGATATCTATCTTCTCGGTCATCGCTTCCTCTTACGGCCTCGGCCGCCGACGGACCCCTCGCCTCGGTTCACCAAGCGCCGGAGCCGGCCGGCCGTTTTCTTGTTTCCGATATTCTCAAAGAACGCCGCGGCCGCGGCTAAAAGCGGCCGGGCGCGTTCTACCTTCCCGGCGCGCGCCAGATAGGCGCCGAAGTCGGCACGGGCCCGCGCCGCGGCGAGGGCGTCTGTCTCCGCGAGGACCGCGACCGCCTTCTTGAAATGGCGCGTCGCGTTTCCCCGCCGCCCCTCGGCCTCAGCGATGAGCCCCTGGACGTGTTGCAGAAGGGCGGCCCGGCGACGCCCGGGCGACCGAACGACCGCGGCCTTCGCCGCCGCGGCTATCTTCGCAGCGCGGCCGAAGTCCCCCGCGCCGGCGTAAGCCCATGCGAGGGTGAGCTGGGCCTCCAACTTCAGGAACGGCTCGTCCGTTACCCGTGGCCCTTTGGCGGCCGCCGCCAAATTGCGCCGAGCCTCGGCCGCCGCTCCCGCGGCGAGGTCCACCCGGCCGCTGATATAATCGTAATACGGCCCGAGTTCGCAGGCCGGGAGCTTCGCCCGCGTCTGCGCGGCCTGGCGGAGGTATTGCCGCGCGGAGCCGGTACGGCCGGCTTCGGCCCGGGCCAGCGCCAACGCCAGTTGGCAGAAGTAGAGCCGGTACGCATCTCCCGCCGCCCGCGCCGCGGCCGCGGCGGCCTTCAGCTCCTCGCCGGCGTCGGCAAAGGCCGGCCGCCGCATCTTAACTAACGCTAAACGGTAGCGCGTATGGGCCGCGCGCCGCCGGCCCGCGGCGTCGCCCGCGTCCCCCAGCGCACGCCGGGAATATTCCTCCGCGCCGCCAAGGTCATCCTGGTAATACTTGACGACGCCGAGATAAAGCCAGATATTCGCCGCCAGCGGCCGGTTGCCCAACCCCATCGCGACGGCGAGGCCGTCCTGGAAGTGGCGCGTCGCCTCGTCGAGCTTGCCCGCGGCGAGGGCCACCGTCCCCAGGCCGGCCTCGGCACCCGCCTCGCCCCGCCGGTCGCCGGTCTCCCGCGCCCAGCTGAGGGCACGGCGATAGTATTTAGCGGCGCCGCGGAGGTCACCCCGCGCTACCCCCACCGCGCCGACACCCTCGGCGAGCAACATTTGGAGGTTTTTATCGCCGTTCTTGGCGGCGATGGCCTCCGCCATATGGTAGTAGCTTACGGCCTTCTCGACGTCGCCGCGACCGCGGCTGTGTTCCCCCAAGTCGTAGAGGCCCCGGGCAATATCGCCGGTGGCGTCCAACTTCTTGAATATCGCCAACGCGCCCTTCAGGTTCGTCGCGGCGCGTCGCTCGTCCCCCAAGACGTCGTAGGCACGGCCGGCGAGGTTCATCGCCTTCCCGAGGTTAAGGCGGTCGCCGATCTCCTCGGCCGCGTCCTTCGCCTTCTTCGCCGCGCCAGCGGCGTCGCCGAACCGTCCTTGGGCCAAGTATATTTCGCTCCGCCGCGTATTCAGCTCTACCAGTTCCCGGCGGATGAGTTCGTCGCCGAAACCGCCCTTACCGACCTTGGACGCCGCCGCGGCCATACGGTCGTAATGTTTAAGCGCCTCCCGGGCATCGTAAGCCGCCCACGCGCGGTCGCCTGCGAGCCGGGCGAATACGAGGACCTTCTCCCACACTTCGCCCATATAAGAATGCCACGAGAGGTCGGCGGTAACGTCGGTGTCGCCCGCGCGGAAGCGGTCCTCGTAATACCGCGCGACCCTTTTATGGAGGCGCTTCCGCCGCGCGCGGCTCAGGCCGCGGTAGATCTCGTCGCGGATCTTGCCGTGGGCGAAGCGATAGGTATCGAGGACCGCCGGCACCCGGACGATAAGCTCGTGGTCGGCACAGCTCGAGAGGATATCCGCCAACAGGCCCTCGTTGACCGCGACCGCGGCCCGAACGCCCTCGGGCGTGAATTGCTCGCCCAACGTCGCCGCGGCCTGCAACACCCGCACCGTCCGCTCGTCCAAGCGGCTAAGCCGCCGGTGTATGATGCCGCGGATGGACCCGGGTACTTCGTAGTCCGCGGGGATGGGCGCCCCCTCCACCGCGAACTTACGCGGCGACAGGCCGTCCTCGTAGAACGACTTCAGCGTCTCCTCCACAAAGAGCGGGTTCCCCTCGGTCTCGCCGTAGACGAAGTCTACGAACGACGGCGCCACTTCGCCGACGCCGAAGATGAGCTTGATCATCTCCGCGACCTCATCTCGGCGGAGCCGTTCGAGCCGGACGACGTTGACGCCGCGGTCGCCGACTACCGCGGCCAACGCCGCCGAGGGCGCGGGTGCCCGGCGCCGCCGGTCCGGGAGCTCCTCCGGCCTATACGTCGCGACCGCCAAGACTTTCTGGGAAGCGAAGCCCGGGAGGAGGAAGCGGAGCAACGACAGCGTCCCTTCCTCGGCCCAGTGGAGGTCCTCCAGGACGAGCACGACGGGCAACTCGGTTGCGAGCACCGCCAACAGATAGCGGAAGCCCACGAAGAGACGGAGGCGCGCCTGCTCCGGCGCGAGCTGATAATACGGCGCGGCGTCGAAGTCGAACGCCGCGAGCTCGGGGATTACGTTACATAATTCACGTTGATAGGCGCGCGGGATCTTGGCCAGCCGCCGCCCGAGCGTGGCCTCCGCGCCGGCAGCGACGTAGCGGGCAACCGCCTCCCGGAACGGCTGGTACGCAAAGCCGGTAGGCTCCTCAAAAGATTGCCCCTCCAACACCGGCGCCCCCTGCAGGCCGGCGAACTCGATGAAATCGCGGACCAACCTGGTTTTGCCGACGCCGGTCTCGCCGATGACGGTAACGAGGCCGCCGCACCCCTCCGCGGCGCGCGCCCAGAACTTCCGCAGCAATCGGCGCTCGTGGTCGCGGCCGACCATCTTGGGACAGAAGACCGGCCGGACAAGCCGTTCCTCCTGCGCCTCCGCCTCCGCGGCCCGCCGCTGGTCGCAGACTGCGTTGCGGCCGCGATGCTTCGCGACAAGCAACGCCCGGTCGGCCCGCGCTAAAAGTTCAGTGGCGTCCGGCGCGTCCGCGGGAAACGCCGCGATGCCGATACTGAGGGTAAGGTGGATGTCGCGCTTCGCCCGCGCGGAATAGACCGGCGTCCGGCGGAAGTCGGCCACCAGGCGTTCCGCGGCGACCAACGCTTCCTCCTCGGTAGTCTCCGGCAAGATGACCGCGAATTCGTCGCCCGCGTAACGGAAGACCAAATCTACGCCGCGGACTACGTCCCGCAGCCGAACCGCTACTTCCCGCAATACTTCGTCGCCCGCCAGGTGGCCGAAGATATCGTTGACCTCTTTGAAGCGGTCGAGGTCTAAAAATAATAGCGCGAAGCTACGGCCGTAGCGCGCCGCCCGGGCGACCTCCTCATCCATCCGGCGGAAAAAATACCGGCGGTTATAGGTCCCGGTACATTCATCTATAAATAGGAGTTGTTCTAAGTCCGGCTCGGCCATACGGGCCGTCCCCCGATGAGTGCTGATATACGCTTAGGCCGCGGCCGCGAAGGCCTTGCGCGCCGCCTGCGCGTTTTTTTTCTCTCGGTCCCGCGGGAAGGCTTTTTCGATCGCCGCGGCGAGGGCGTCGATCCCCACAAGGCCCGTTACGCTCGCGAACGCGCCCAACATCGTCGTGTTGACGATGGGCGCCGTCCTCGTACCCAACCCCTGCGCCACCGCCAGCGAAGTCCCGTCGAGCGTGTGGACGTCGAACCCCTCTCCGAGCCCGAGTTTTTCGGCTTCGAGCGGCGAATTGACGAGGATGACGCCGCCGGCCTCCACCCCCGCGGTAACATCCACCGCCTCCGTCAACGTTGGGTCCAACACCAGGACGTAACCCGGCTCCTCGATCTCGCACTTCACCCGGATCGGCTTATCGTCCACGCGGATGAAGGCCGCGACGGGCGCGCCGCGGCGCTCGACGCCGAACATCGGGAACGACTGGACCTCCCGCCCCTCGTGGAAGATCGCGTCCGCGATGATACTCGACGCCATCGCGGCGCCCTGGCCGCCCCGGCCGTGAAACCGTATCTCGATCATCGTATCGCCTCGATTATCAACCACCGCGCGCAGTCGGCGAGCCAACGCGCACTCTTCTTACTATACGAAACGTCATTAGTATTTACAAGAAAAAACGCCAGCCATTACTCGTTGCGGCACGCACTCCTACGCGCCCACCGCCGGTACTCGCGCGAGCGCCGCCGCCAGCTCCGCCGCGCTCACGCCCTCTACCTCCAGGAGCTTGCGCCGGGCCGCGGCCCCCGCGACGATGCGGACCGCGCCCCGCCGGACGCCCAGGAACGCCGCCACTACGGCCACGAGTTCCTTGTTGGCCCGGCCCTTCTCGGGTACCGCGGCCACCCGCACCTTCAACACGCCGCCGTGGCGGCCGACGACGCGAAGTTCGGCTTCACCGCGGAGAAGCTCGGCGT
>CAZJNB010000010.1:0-18580 GCA_964547385.1 uncultured bacterium | reverse complement strand
GGGAGGTGCATACCACAGCCAGACTCGAAAAGAGAAGGGAGCGGCGTCGCGAGGAAGCGTGCGACGGCCTCCAGGAACGGCTGAGGCCGGCCGGTAACGAGGGAGAGCGGCGGAACGGCCCTCTCCTCGCCGGCGCGTTCGTTGTAGCCGCGGAGGAAGCAAAGCTCGTCGCAGTCGAGCGGCGAGAGCACGTCCGCGGTAACGGTGCCGTCGAGGTCGGCGAGGATGAGTTTTATGGGGTCGCCGTAGTTCTCGAAAGGGTCCGGCACGTCCCTACGCCCGCCACTTCCGCGGGCCGGAGAGAGAACCGGCGAGGGCAACAACTTCGGGGAGGTCCTTGTCGCCGGCGAGCTTTTCGCGGTAGGACTTCTTCGGCTTGGGCATACGTCGTTACCCTTGACGTTCGTAAAATAGCAAAAATTAACTGGCGGAGAGGGTGGGATTCGAACCCACGAGCCCTTTCGGACCACACGCTCTCCAGGCGTGCTCCTTAAGCCGCTTGGACACCTCTCCGCCCTCGATTATTTAATTACGCATCGCCCGCGCCGCGGCCTCGACTTCCCGCCGTTCCCGTGCCGGGTCCGCTACGCCGGCCTCGTCGCCGAGCGCGAGCCTCACCGGCACCAACACATCCGCCGTCCTCACAAGGAACTTAAAAGGCCGGTCGAAGAAGCGCTCCTGGCGGGGCTCGAGCCGCGACGGCCGCGGCCGCGGCAACTCGTAATCGCCGACGCGCGCGCGGGCAAAGGCCGCGGCGAGAAACAACCGGACCCTACGCCGCGGCGACAGCATCATACGCATTCGGAGAGGGAGGGATTCGAACCCCCGGTGCCCAGAAGGCACAACGGTTTTCGAGACCGCCCCGTTAAACCGCTCCGGCACCTCTCCGTATCCGACGGCGTCGCTATTCTACAAAAAAGGGGCCGCCGTCGCAAGCCCTAACGCGCGAGCAGGGTAAAGAATAAGTCCTACGCCGCGGCCAACACGCCCCGCGGGCAGGTTATAAGGCAATCGCCACAGCTCGTGCACGCGTCGGCGTCGTAAGATAAGACCGTCCCGACGATGCGCAGCGCCAGCGGCGCGCATACCGCGACGCAGGCGCCGCAGAGGTCACAGCGCCCTTGTTCAACGACCACGAAGCCGTTATCGTTATCGTTCACCGCTTAGAAGTCCGGGCCGATCGTGAAGTGGAACCGCGGCGGCGTCTCGACGCCGCGGAGGTTGGTCCGCCAGGCCCAATCGAACTTGAGGTCGAAGTAGCCGAACCACCAGCGGATACCGGTCCCGAAGGCCATCTTGCCGTGGACCAGGTGCCAGCCACCCTCCGACGTCGCGAACGTAAAGCGGTCGTACTTCTGGTCCTCTTTATCGGTATACCAGCGCCAGTCGTCCGGGTAGACGGAACCGTTGTCGTATTTACCCCACGCCGAGCCGAGGTCGGCGAAGAAAAGGCCGCGGAAGCCGCCGATGGCGAACCCCTCTATCGGCCACACGAGGTAGTCGAGGAGCGGGAAGCGGAACTCGAAACTGCCCAGGCCGAAGCGCGAGCCGTAGAGTTCGTAATAATCGTAGCCGCGCAGGGTGTTGCCGCCGCCCAGAAAGAAGTCCTGCGAATCGCGGCCCAGGTCGGCGCCGCCTACGGCGCGGAACGCCAGGCTCACCCGCCGCGATAGCCTGATATATCGGCGAAGGTCCAAGACCTGTTCGGTGTAGTAGAGGGAGCTCGCCGATACCGGCGCCGTTTGGCGGACCGTATAGGAGATGCGACTGCCCGCGGTGGGATGGTACCGGACTTCCCATTGACTCGTGTCCCGCGTGAGCCCGGCGAACGCCCCTACCATATTATCGTTCAGCGACGGAATAGGCGTCTCGTCGACCCTCCAATAATACCGTTGGTGGCGGTCGTAACCGTATAAGCCGAAGTCCACGCGGTTGCGCATATTCAACGGGTAGGAAGCAACTACCGAACCGCCCGAAAGCCGCCGGTCAAAAGCGGTCCCGGCGGCCACATAGTAATCCTGCCAGCTCATACCGGAAAATACATATGAGGTCCGGCGCGTGAAGTAGTAATAGTCGATCTCGGCGTCGATGTCCTGGAGCGAGCCTATGTTCGTCAAGTCGAAGAGGAAGTCGACGCGATGGCTTCCCAGAATATCGCTTATGCCGAAGAGGGTGTAATTGGTGAAGACGCCGCCGGTCGTATAGGCGAACGTCGTATAGAGGTAATCCGGCCCGAACTTGATGCCGTATTTACGGCTCTCGTCCACGATATCGGAGACGACGAGGTCCCGCACCGTCGCCGGCTCGAGCCCTTTGCTCGCTTCACCGCCGTTGCTCGATTCGCCGCCGTTAGTCGCTTCACCCTCCTCGCCCGCGGCGCCGCCCTCCTCGCCGGCGGACGCTTCGGCCGCGCCGGCGGCCGCCTCGCCCCCTTCCGCCGCGGCGCCGGCTTCGCCGACCTCACCGGCCGTGGCTTTCTCCTCTTCCGCGGCGAGCGCCCGCGCCAAGACCTCCCCGGTTACCGCGGGCTCTCCGAGCGCCGGCGACTCACCCTCCGCCGCCGCCGTGAGGGCTCCTTCGCCGACGCCGGCGGTCGGCTCCGACTCGGGCGCCTCGACGCCGGCCTCGCCGCCGTGCTCGGCGAGCCACGTCGCGTAGCCGTAGTCGCCCGGCTCGGGCCGCTCGACGACTTTGGGCCCCACCGGCTCGTCCTGCCAGGGCATCGTCCAAATCGCGTAGGTCATATCCTCAAAGGCGGTAAAGGCGATGGCGTCGCCCTCGGGGTTCCACGCCGCGTCCATTACGCCCGTAACGACGTCGGTGTATTGCCCTACTTCGCGCGTCGCGAGGTCCATAACGAAGATATTGAAAATGCCGTCCGCGCGGTTGGAGACGAACATAAGGCGGCGGCCATCCGGCGAGACGACCGGCGAGATGTCCTCATTATCGCCGAACGTCACCTGCTCGGCGCCGGAGCCGTCCGGCCGGACGCGGAAGATATTGTGGAAGGTCTGACGCTCGGAGGCGTAGTAGATATATTCGCCGTCCGGCGACCAACTCGGGTAGCCGTCGTCGTAGAAGTCGTCGGTGACCTTACGCAAGCCGGAGACGACGTCGAGGACATAGATATCGCGCCGGTCCTTCGCGACGCCCACGAAAGTTATGTAGCGGCCGTCGGGGGAATAGGCCGGCGAGAGAATATCCTCAAACTTCGGATTGTAGCGCCGGACGATCTTACGGTTTAAGACGTTGAGGATGAAGATCTGGTCGTAGGTCGCTTTCTTGCCGACGAAGGCGATGAAGTTACCGTCCGGCGACCAACTCAGGCCGTTCTCTAAATACATCAAGTATTCGTATTTCGATAGGGCGTAGCCCTTCGTGAGGTTCTCGAACTTCTCCCCGGTTTCGGCGTTGACCAGGAAGATGTCCAGGAAACGGTCTTTGACGGTGAGGCACGCGACGAGGTCGCCGGAGGGCGACCACTTCGGCTTGAAATAGGAGATGTAATCGCGCCGGTCCTTCACCGGCGAGAGCTGAGTCGCGAAGTCCTTGAGCTGGGCCTTTTCGCCGATGAGGGGCCAATAGCGCTGCTTCAACCACACCTTCCAATCCTCGCTCAGGTCGTCGAGCTTAATATCAAAGGCGTCTTCCAACGCGTCGTCCGGGCGGCGGAGGGTAGTATTCTCGAATGCCTTCAAGAGTTTCGCGGGCGCGTCGTCGCCGTAGGTCTCGGCGATATAGTCCAACGCCGATTGCCCGAGTTTATAGCCGAGGTAGGGCGCCGGGAGGTAGCGGAAGTCCTGGAGGTATTTGAGGTCCGGGACGTTCTCGGTCATCACCGCGTCCCGCAGGACCATCTCGCCCTCCGGGTTCCAATCTTCGGCCTCGTGTTCCGCCAGCCCCTCCATAAACCATGTCGGCGGCGAGATGCCGGTGAAGGCGGCGCCGAACGTGGGAAAGAGCAACTCGAATTGGAAGATGTGGGTCATCTCGTGGACCATCGTCTCTTCGAACTGGCGCTGGGAGCCGTTATACGGGATGACCAAACGGCGTTTGAGCGGCTCGGAGAAGCCGCCCACGCCCTCGCCCGAAATCGGGCTGATGTTGTTCTGCTCGAAGTGACGCGCGGACATATACAAAATTATCGGGATGCGCCGCTCGAGGTCGAAACCCAAATCGTCCGCGAGTTGGTCGTAAGCGCGCTCCGCGACGTCCGCCGCCCAGGCGACGAGAAAGGCTTCCTCCTCATAATAATAAACGTCGAAGTGGTCGGTCGCGACGATGCGCCAGGAGAACTTCTCGTTGCGGACGAGCGACTTGCCGAACGCCGCGGCCGTCGGCGCCGTTGCCGTTACCATAACCGCCGCCGCCAACCCTATGAGCTTAGAACTTCGCAACTTCGCGCTCCGCGGCCGCGTCGTGGGTATCGAGCGTATATATGAAGTCCTCCACCGCGGCCGATAAGAGCTCGCCGAAGACTTCCTTCTGCTTGGACGCCGAGGCGGACATCTCCGATTGTTTATACAATTCCGAGCTCGTTTGCTCGAACTCGCGCCGCCGGACGAGGCGGCCGCTCTCCACCGCCACCGCTTTAACGGTTAGCTGGAGCGTATACCTCAACTGCACGTCCATATTGCGCGTCGCGTAGCTCGAGCCCAGCTCGAAAGGCGCGATCGTAGCCCGGTCCGCGGTGTAGAGCTCGTTGCGGACGTCGCCCTCGTCGCTGAAGGTCCGGGTGAAGAAACGGACCTTGCCCATCAAAACCAAATCCACGCCCAGCTCCCGCGCTACGGCGAGGGCGTCGTCGCGGCTCGTCGCGTCGAACAGGTCGATGCGGTCCAACGCCGCTTCCACCGTATCCGGCGGCTCGACGAGGAAGCTCCCCTCTTCCTCCAACGCTTCCTGGACCGCTTTCGCCGCCAATAATCCCTCGTCGTCGTCCCCCGCGAACGGTACGACCGCCACCCGCTTGAAGAGCGAAGGGTCGATGTCCGGCGGCGTCTTTACCTGGATGACCACCGTCGCCGCCCCCGACGACAAAGCCGTTAAAAAACCGGCTACGCCGACGCCAATTCCTAAGGCTCGCTTGCGCATAATAGAAGGGCGCCGCGCCGCGGCCTCATTCCAGCCCGAACGCCGCTTTGTCCCGCCGAACTTGTTCGTTAAGCCGCGCCCGCAACGCGCCGCTCTCCACCAGCAGTTTCTCGAGCCGCACCAGCCGCTCGTCGCCGCCGCGTTCGCGGTATTCGCCCGCCAGCATCAACGCCAGCAATACCTTATCTATATATAGTATATATCCCTCGTTCAGCTCGTTCGTATGGTCGTCGTAGGTGAGAATTTCCGAGAAACCCTCCCGGACCTTTACCAACTGGGCCTTCAGCCCGTTCGCGGCTTCCTCGGAGAACGCGGCCCCGCCGAAGTCCGCCCCCTCCACGTCCGCGGCGACGCCGTTGAGCGTCGCGATAAGGGTGGACGCCGATGTATAGTAGTCGACGAACTGCGCCCGGCCCGCGGCCCCGGCCGCCGCCGCGGCCAACGCCGCATAACACACGCCGACCCGGGCCCACGTCGCGACGCGCCCGCGCCTATTAATATCCGCTAACATACGTCTATTTTACCACCGCGCCGGCGCCGCCGCAATCAAAAACCGGCCGCCCCGCCGAAACTATTAGACGCCGCAACGCGGCGCGCCGTTTAACGCCGCGCCGTAGAAAAAGGGCAGGCCACGGCCTGCCCTTAATCATCTATCCGGTTAATCTTCCCTTAACGCGCGACGACCATACGACGCGCCGCGGCGTTCCCCGGCGTCTCCAGCCGGTAGATATACACGCCCGGCGCTACCCGAGCGCCGTTGTCCGCGCACAGGTTCCAGGCGACTTCGTTCTCACCCGCCGCCGCCGGGCCCGACGCCACCGTCGCAACCCGCCGACCGCTCAGGTCGTAGACGGTGAGCGTCGCTTCGCCCTCCGTCGCCATCGAGAAGCCGATATGCGCCGTCGTCCGCGCCGGGTTGGGATAGCTCTGCGCCAACGCGAACGTAGCCTTTATGCCCGAGGGCGTCTCCACCTTGACCGGCCCGAACTGTTCCTTCCGGCCGCTCAGGTCCACCGCTTCCAGCAGGTATTTATACGAGCGCCCGCTCGCGATGCCTTCGTCCCGCCAACTATACGGCGACCGGCCGCCGATGAGCGCCTCGTTGAGCTTAACGTAATTCCCTACCGCGGCGCCGTTGTCCTCCAAACGATAGAGGTTGTAGCCCGCGTGGTTCTCCTCCGACGACGATAGCCAGCGAACGTCCACCGCGCCTTCGCGCGCCCGCGCCGTGAACGACTCCAGCTTTACACCCGAGTAGCCGTAGATGTAGCGAATACCGTCCTCGTCGTCGTATTCCAGCGTCCGCTTCTTCGTCTCGCCATAGCCGACGTAGCCGTACATCGTGAACTCGCGGGAGCCGGAGTCGTAGAGGTCCGCGAGGACGAGGTTATGCCCTTGCTCGTGGGTCGAGATGTTCTGGACGTCCATTTTACCCGATTCGCCGCTGTCGGACCAGGTGTAGTTGTAGCCGTTGTAGGATATATCGTTGTGAATCACTTTATAGAACGAACCCTGGTTAGACATCCAGTATGCGTTGACCGCAACCGCGCCCGAACCCCACGGCCAACCGCCCTGGCCCGGGTAGCCCGGCTCGTACCATACGTGCATACGCACGCTGTCGTAGCCATAGTTCATAACGGTCGTGGTCCCGCCGTAGGCGTTGCGGTACCACTGGCCCGAGACGTTGGACCACGTGTTCATCCCGGCCATAATCGCGTTGAACTCGTTCGAGCAGTCCGGCGTCCCCAGGTAGTTGATATACATCGTCCACGGCATCTGGTCCGACGTATGGTAACACGGCTTCCCGTTATACGTCCCGACCTGGAAGCCGAACGCGGCCGCCGCGAACGAAAGCGCCAAAGCGATAACTAATACTTTTTTCATCTCTCGCTTCATCTCCTCTCGCCGTTAGCGGCCCGCGGCCGCGGTTACGTCCGCGATATAGTTAGCCAACGTTACGCCCGCCGGCAGACACGTGCCGTCCACCACGAGCTGTTTGCTCTGGGCGTCGTCGGGCATTACGTACGTCCCGCTCTCGCCGGGCGCCAGGAACAACACCACTTCTTCGCCGGGCTGAAACTGCGGGACTACCGATACCACCATCGCCAGCTCGCCGTATTGGCCGCCCATAAAGCGGACCGTTACGACGTCGTCGTTGGTGTTCCCCACGACGGTGTTATTAATCCGGACCTTGGCGTCGGAATAGATGACGCCCCGGCCGTCCGGCGGGTACGAAACTACGTCCTCCACCGTTCCGGTAATAACCAGCGTCGCGTCGTTCACCAGCTTCTCGGTGGAGAGCTTGACCATCGCCGCGCCCGCAACCACCGCGCTCACCGCGAGGACCGCCCCGAGATACCATAAATATCGCCGCATCCGTTACCTCCTTTTTCCGGTTAAATCGTCGCCCGCTTACCTAATGTATATTCTAATTGTCCCGCGTTCCCCTGTCAAGTAAAACTTTTACGCTCACATTTAGGACGCGAAAAGGCCCTTAGCGCGCGACGACCATACGGCGCGCCGCGGCGTTCCCCGGCGTCTCCAGCCGGTAGATATACACGCCCGGCGCTACCCGAGCGCCGTTGTCCGCGCACAGGTTCCAGGCGACTTCGTTCTCACCCGCCGCCGCCGGGCCCGACGCCACCGTCGCAACCCGCCGACCGCTCAGGTCGTAGACGGTGAGCGTCGCTTCGCCCTCCGTCGCCATCGAGAAGCCGATATGCGCCGTCGTCCGCGCCGGGTTGGGATAGCTCTGCGCCAACGCGAACGTAGCCTTTATGCCCGAGGGCGTCTCCACCTTGACCGGCCCGAACTGTTCCTTCCGGCCGCTCAGGTCCACCGCTTCCAGCAGGTATTTATACGAGCGCCCGCTCGCGATGCCTTCGTCCCGCCAACTATACGGCGACCGGCCGCCGATGAGCGCCTCGTTGAGCTTAACGTAATTCCCTACCGCGGCGCCGTTGTCCTCCAAACGATAGAGGTTGTAGCCCGCGTGGTTCTCCTCCGACGACGATAGCCAGCGAACGTCCACCGCGCCTTCGCGCGCCCGCGCCGTGAACGACTCCAGCTTTACACCCGAGTAGCCGTAGATGTAGCGAATACCGTCCTCGTCGTCGTATTCCAGCGTCCGCTTCTTCGTCTCGCCGAGCTCGAGGCCGGCGTACATCGTGAACTCCTCCGTCCCCGAGCCGGAAACGTCATCCAATACGAGATTATGTCCGAACATATGCGCGGCGAAGTTCTGGATATCGTAACGGTCCACCTCGCCGTGGTCGGACCAGAGGAAGTTATATCCGTTTAAGCATAAATCGCCTTCGAGCAGTTTGTAGAAAGAGCCCATATCCTGCAACCAATACATATATACGCCGACGGCGCTTCCCCACTGCCAGGGCGCCTGGCCGTATATTTGGTATCCCGGCTCGTACCACACGACGAGGTTGACGCCGTCGTAGCCGTAGTTCAAGACGCCGGTGTCCGCGCCGCGCTCGGCCCGGAACCACTGGCCCGAGACGCTCGACCACGTCGCAAGCGCCGCGGCGAGCTGGGGGAACTCGTTCTCCGCGTCCGGCGTCCCGCGTTCGTTAAAACTCACCTTCCAGGGCATCTGGTCTCGGGAATGCCTACAAATCCGGCCGTTATAAGTCCCGACTTCAAAACCAAACGCCTGGGCCGAGCACGAAACCAGGGCCGCGAGGCTTAGCAATATCGCCCTCTTCATACACCTTTCCCCTTATATTAATTATACCCGATTAGGCGGGGGGCGTCAAGCCTTCGGCCGCGTTTTTTTACGCCACGTCCCGCGGTTATCGTTCCAACGAATATCCCGATTTCCTCAACCGCCCTTGCCCGCCGCAACCTTTTATGCTAAAATGCCGTAATTTACGGTGAAGCGCTATCTTCTCCGCTATGTTTAGGACATTCGTCGTTACGAGTATATTCGCCCTCGTGGCCGCCGCCGGCGCGTGGGGCGCCGAGATCACCCTCGACGACGCGTTGGACTTCGCGCTCGCGCGCAGCCCGGCCGCGGTCGCCGCGGAGGCGACGTATATCTCCGCGCGCGCGGACCTCTACCAGGGATGGGGCGGCGTTCTCCCCACCGCGAGCGCGTCCTATTCCGCCTCCCGCTACCTCGACCGCGGCACGTTCAAACTGGGCGGCTACGAAATTCCGGGCTACACGCCGCCGCTCCATTATTACTACGGCCAGGCTCAAATAAACCAACCGATATTCGCCGGCGGCGCCCTCATCTGGGGCGTAATGTCCGGCCGCGCCGCGGCGCGCGCCGGCGCCGCGAGCCGAAACGAGCAACGCGACCAATTGGTCGTGGACGTCGCCCGCGCCTACTTCGGCGTCTTGAAAGCTGAAGGATTGAAAGAGGTCGCGGACGTCGCCGCGGAGGCGAGCCGGAAGAACGAGAAGTTGGCCCGCGTCCAATACGATACCGGCGCGACCTCCCGCGCGGAATACCTTAAAGCGGTGGTCCAGCGGGGAACCGACGAGATCGCGGCCATAGCCGCGGAGGCCGCGGTCGCGACCGCGCGCCTGGCGTTCTTCAACGCGGTGGGGATGGAGCCGGACGAGACCCTCGAATTCACCGCCGTCGAAACCACGCCGCCCCTCGAACTCCCGCCTATCGAAGAGCTCATTCCGCCGGCGATGAAACGGCGACCCGACGTAACACAAGCGCGCGAAGAGGACCGGAAAGCGGAGTTGGCCGTTCGCACCGCCCGGGCCGGATGGTTCCCCACTATCGGCGCCGCGGCGACTTATGATTGGAACGACTTCTACGCCCCCTCGCGCTACACGTGGAACGAGAACGACGAATGGACCCTGGGCGTAACAGCGTCGTGGAACATCTTCGATAGTTTTCAGACGAAGGCGAACGTTGCCCGGGCCCGCGCCGCCGCGGCGACCGCCCGGGTGGCCGCCGACCGTATCCGCGACGTCGTCGCCCTAGACATAACCGACGCGTATTACGAATATAAGAAACAAGCGGAGACCGTCGCCGTCGCGAAGGAGACCGCCGCCGCGGCCGAAGAGGAGTTCGCAATCGTCCAACAGCTCTTCGAACTCGGCGGCGCCTCGGCGCTCGAGCTCACCGACGCCCAGGCGCGCTACATCCAAGCGCAAAACGCCTACGTCGAAGCCAAATATGACCTTCTGGCCGCCGACTTCGAGCTTAAACGCGCCCTCGGCAAGTTGGAGTATTGATGTCCCTCGTCGTTACAGACGGCCGGCTCCGCGCCTGGCTGAGACTCCTTATATTCTTCCTCGCCGGCCTCGGCGGCGGCGTGGCCGTCATAATCGTCCTGGCGTTAATAAGGCCCCTCTCCGGCGGCCCGCCGGGGAGGCCGTTCGACCTAAGCCGAGTCGCCCCCTGGCTCCTCGCAGCCTACGGCCTCGCGGTCGTAGCGCCGCTCGCCGCGGCGACGGTCATCGGCCGCCGCTTCCTCGACGGCAAAAAGCCGCTGAAATCTTTGGGGCTCGAGCTTCGGCGCGCGCCCGCCGGGTTGGCGGGCGGTTTCGCCGCCGGCGTCGTCTTCCTCGCGGCCGCGGCCGTCATCATAGCTCTCGCCGGCGGCGCGCGGTTATCCCTCGCCCGGGTCACCTTTAACGACGCCGGCGCTTTCGCCGGGACCTTGGTTTTCTTGCTCGTCTTCGCCGCCGCCGAGGAGCTAATGTTGCGCGGCTACCCCATCAAGGTTTTGGCGGAATCGTGGAGCCGGCCGGCCGCGGTCGTCCTCACCGCGGGCGTATTCTCCGCGCTCCATCTCGGGAACCCGGGCGCGAACATCTTGACGTTCGTCAACGTCGCCGCCGCGGGCGTCATCCTGGGATTGCTATACTTAAAGAGCGGCTCGCTCTGGCTCGCGATCGGCTTCCACTGGGGCTGGAACTTCGGCGAAGGCGGCCTCTTCGGCTTCCGCGTCAGCGGCATCGGCCTCTCGCGGAGCATCATCAGCGCGACGGCGACAGGTCCGCGGTGGTTAAGCGGCGGCGCGTTCGGGCCGGAAGGTTCGGCGGCCCTCACCGCGACCGCGGCGGCGCTCATAGCGTTCCTTTTGGTCTGGAAAGGACCCCACTCGAAGAGGACGCCGGCCTTGTCGGCCGCGTCCGTAGGGGGCTCGCGATGAAACGCGCGATTCGTATGACCAAGTTCCGGTGGGCCTTAGTCATCGGCATATGGTTTATCCTAATGCTATGCCCGCTCCTCTACACGAACTCCAAACGCCAACAAGTACCGGCGGTTCGCGAGGGCGACGTAACGAAGGCGGACATCACCGCCTACGTCTCCGGGCCGGCTACGGTGGAGCCGCGCGTCAGCGTCGACATCTCGGCCAACATTATGGGAAAGGTAACGAAGATTTACGTCGCCGAGGGCGACCGCGTGGCCAAGGGCGACGTCCTGTTGGAGCTGGAGCAGACGCAATACCTCGCCGGCCGCAACGAAGCGGTCGCCGCCTACCGCAGCACCGTCCGCAACCTCGAGCTCAACCGGACGAAGTGGAAGGCCGCCCAGGACGTCTTCGACCGGAAGCGCCGGTTATATGAGCAGAAGCTAATATCGCCGGAGCAGTTCGACCTCGCGAAAACGCAATTCGAGGCCGAGCGAACCGAATATGAAGTCGCCCGCGATAACGTAACGCGGGCCCGCGCCGTCTTGGTCCAGGCCAAGGACTCGCTCTCCAAGACCATCTACACCGCGCCCATAGACGGCGTCGTAACCGCCCTCAACGTGGAGGAGGGCGAGTTCACCGTAGTGGGAACGTTGAACACGCCCGGGACCGTAATGTGTACCGTCTCCGACCTGGCGGCGATGGAAGTGACCGCCGACATCGACGAGACGGACGTCGTCGCCGTCCGCGTGGGACAACCGGCGTCCGTAACGGTGGACGCCTTCCCGGACGAGGTCTTCCGCGGCGAAGTTATCGAGATCGGCGCGAGCGCTAAGGAATCGCTACTCGCGGTAACGGAGGAGAAGACGTCCGCGGACTTCGAAGTTAAAATCCTCCTCGGCGGCGACACCGCGGAGCTCCGCCCGGGAATGAGCGCGACCGCCGACGTCATTACCGACGACGTCAAAGACGTTGTAGCCATCCCGATTCAGGCGCTCGTAACGCGGACCCGCGAGACCGTCGAAGGGTGGAAGAGCGCGGCCGGCGGGAAGCCGCGGCGCAAGTCCCCCCGTAAAAAAGCGAAGGGTGCCGGAGAGCTCTTCCGCGGCGAATACGTCAAAGGCGTCTTCCTTCTCGTCAAGGAAAAACCGCTCGTTAAACGGGCGCGTTTCGTTCCGGTCGAGGTGGGCGTCGCCGGCGACCGCTACGTCGAAGTCAAAAAAGGCCTTAAGGGAGACGAGAGGATAATCGTAGGGCCGTATAAGATCCTCCGAAAATTGGCCGACGGCGACGCCGTGCGTCTGGAGCGAAAAGAGAAACGGGGTAAAGAGGAAGAGACCTCCTAATGGCCGATATAATCATCCACCTTAAAGATATCACCAAGATATACCATATGGGCGGCGAAGACGTCGTCGCCCTCGAAGACGTCACAGTGGACGTCGCTCGCGGCGACTACCTCGCTATTATGGGCCCCTCCGGCTCGGGGAAGTCCACGCTGATGAACATCATCGGCTGTCTCGACGTCCCCACGAGCGGCTCGTATCGCCTAAACGGCCAAAGCGTCGCCGCCGCGAACGAAGACGAACTCGCCGCCATCCGCAACCGCGAAATCGGCTTCGTCTTCCAGACCTTCAACCTCCTCCCCCGCGCGTCCGCCGCCAAGAACGTAGAACTCCCGCTCATCTACGCGGGCGTAACGCCGGACGAACGGCGGGCGCGGGCCGCCGAGGTCCTGGCCACCGTCGGCCTCGGAAAACGGGGCCGCCATAAACCCAATGAAATGTCCGGCGGCGAAAGGCAACGCGTCGCGATCGCTCGGGCCCTCGTGAACCGACCCTCCGTTATCCTCGCCGACGAGCCGACCGGAAACCTCGATACCAAGACCGGCGACGAGATCCTCGCCGTATTCAAAACGATAAACGAGGAGGGGAAGACACTGATAGTGGTAACGCACGACCCGGAGGTCGCCGAGCGCGCCCGCCGCGGTATCGCACTACGGGACGGCCGCATCGTCGAGAGATGGGACGGGGAAAGGGAGGGGCGACCCGAAGACCCACCGGCGCCGCCGGCAACGGCGTAGTTAGAATACGTCCGCCGGGACGCCGGCTTCTTCGCACACGAGGCGTGCGATCGCGGCCAGCCGTTCCCGCGGGACCTTCATAATGGTTTTAAGCACAACGGGCCGGTCGGTGGTATATATCTGGACCGCGTCCGGCCGGAGCGCCGCTACCGCGCGAACGTAATCGGCTACCGCCTGGTCGCCGGCGTTGCTCGGCTCGCCGCTAACGAAGCAGGACTGGAGCGTGAAGTCGTCCATCGCCTCCAGGCCGGCGAGGACCTCGGCGAAAGAGACGCCGAGGGCGGGGGCGTTCACCCGGGCGAAAAGCTCTTCGGTGCCGACGTCGAGCTTCATAATCCGGGTATCGAGAAGGCCGAGGGCGTCGCGGACGCGGGGCTTGGCTACGGTGCTGGCGTTGGAGAGGACCGCTAACTTCGCCCTCGGGCACCGCTCGTCCCGGGCCGCGCGGACCGCGGCGACGACCTCCGGAAACGCCGGGTGGAGCGTCGGCTCTCCGTTGCCGGAAAAGGTGATGTAGTCCGGCGACGCGAGTGCGGCCAACGCGTCCGTGAGGGCCCGGGCAACATCCTCGCTCGACGGTAGTTCTGGCTCGCGCCGCCGCATCGAAGCTACGCAACAGCACGTCGGCCCGTATTGACAATAGACACAGTCGAACGAACAGGTCTTCGCCGCCGTCGGCGAGAGGTTTATCCCCAGCGACCGGCCGAGGCGGCGGGAGGCTACGGGCCCATAAATAATATTCTTCTGAAGCTCGAGCGTCGTCACGCTTCGAATAATAAGATAATATTCGCCACCGGGCAATAGCAAAAGAGGAATAGACCGCAGGCCGTACCGTATCGGCCGTATAGGCGGGACGCCGTCGAATACTATTGCCCTATCCTCATTAAAATTGTATGATAACCGCAAGTAGTTACGCAAGAAGGCACTAATGAAGTTATCTATTATAATCCCGGTCTACAATGAGGAAGCCACCGTCCGCGAGATCATCGAACGGTGCCGGGCGTTGGCGCTCGAGAAGGAAATCGTCGTCGTAGACGACGGCTCGAGCGACGGCACCCGCGAGATACTCGCCCGCGAAGACGGCGCCGGCGGCGTTACGGTCCGTTATCACGAGAAAAACCGCGGCAAGGGCGCCGCGATTCGGACGGGAATAATGTCTTGCACCGGCGACATCATCGTAATCCAGGACGCCGACCTCGAATACGTCCCGGAGGAATTCGCGGCGCTCATCAAACCGATCACCGACGGCTGGGCCGACGTCGTCTACGGCTCGCGCTTCCTGGGGACCCACCGCGTCTTCAACGTCGTCCATTACGCCGGCAACAAATTCCTCACCGTCGTAACGAACATCCTCTACGACACGATGCTCACCGATATGGAGACGTGTTACAAGGCGTTCCGGGCCGAGGTCCTAAAACGGCTCGAGATAAAATCGGACCGCTTCAACTTCGAGCCAGAGATAACCGCCAAAGTTTTCAAACAAAAGAAGCTCCGCGTCTACGAGACGCCCATAACCTATCACGGCCGGGACTACGACGAGGGCAAAAAGATAACCTGGCGCGACGGCATCCCGGCTTTGTGGGCCCTTATCAAATATCGCTTCACCGACTGAGGATGACAGGACTAATACTGGCGGCGTGGCTCGTCGCGGTGAAGTGGCCGCTCACCCTTATAATGGACGGCCTTTTTTTCCGTTCGTTGCGACGGCGGGCCGGCAACGGTTTCGACGCGTGGGCCGCGGCCGCCGCCGCCCAAGGCACGGCCGCTATCGCCGCGGCCATAAAAGAACGCGTAACCTATCTGGCGGACCCTCTTCGCGGCGTATTCGACTACGTCGCCGCGCCCGCGGTAACCTGGGCCCGCCGCTACGGCGACTGCGACGACTTCGCGTACCTCGCCGCGGAACTGCTCAGGCGCGCGGGCGTCGAGAGCTGGCTCGCCTCCTACCTATGTTGGAACGTGAAGGACTCTCATACGCTGTGCCTCTTTCGCGACGGCGCGCGCTTCGGCTTCCTCGACCAAGGTGAAATTAAAAACGACTTCGCAACGCTCGTGGCCGCGGCGCGCGCTGGACGCCCGAGCACCAAGGTAGCTGGCCAATACGTCCGGCGCTACGGCCGCGGCGCGGACTTGGTGGGACGATGGCTCGTGCGAAACGGTGCCCGGCCATCCCTCGGCGCGACCGGCGTAGGAAAATAGTTTACGTAATTAGCTCGCGTTAACGCGTTAGATTCTACACTTCAATATTAACGCTAACCGCCTACAATTCCCGCAACGAAAGGAGCAACTATGGGCGACGAAATGGTAATCAGGGGTTTGACGCTGGAGCAATACGCGCTTTATAGCGCCGAGGCGAACCTGCTTCGTATGGAGTGGGAAAAGAGCGGCCAGACGCTCGACATCCGCGACAAGATGCTCGCGGTCCTCGCGAAATACGGCCAGGACCCGGCGACGTGCACGGTGGACGGCGAGCTCAACTACCACGCCTGCGGTATGATCGAAGAATGGCACGACGTCATCAACAAAGACGCGGAGGTTATGACCAAATACAGCCAAATATCCGGCGAGTATACGTCCAAGCAGATGTTCGGCGCCGCGGAGGGTAGTGCCGATATGACGGTCGAGGGCGTAACGCTGGAGAAATACGCCGAGACCGCGGCCAAGCTCCAACACGCCGCCGAGGGCGACGTCCCGGGAATCGTAACGGCCCTCGGCTACCAGGATATGGACCACTACGGCCGGGTTCGCGACGCCTTCACCAAAGCGATGGAGGAAGATACCTCCCTCAAGCTCGCGACCCACTTCGGCCAGCTCTTCGCGAAATACGGCACCGGCCATATGGAAGCCGCGACGCAATTCACCGTGGACGCCGTCGCCGAAGCGATCGAAGAAGGCGAGGACCGCGATAAATTACAGGAGGAAGCGGTCCGCGAGATTATGAAGATGGCGACGGGCGGCAACGCCGGCGACATCGTCGCCTACTTGAAGAAGACGTTCCCCGACGACGCCGACGACAACGACGCCCTCGATTGGTACCTCGACAAGGCGTGCGACCTCTTCGGCGAAGCGGGCAACCGCGACGCCGCCCGGGCGCTGCTCGAAGTCCGCCACGGCCTCGTCGGCGAGGACGAAGACAAAGAGGAGTGGATAAAGGATGAGCTCGACACCCTCTTCATCTGAGCCGGAAATTATTTCCGTCGCCCGAGATAAGGCCGATTACATCAAAGCGGAGATGATGGCCGAGTTCAAGCGCTTCGAGGCCGGCGAGACCCAACTCACGCCCCCGGGCCTGAAAATATTCGAGGACAAGTGGGCGAAGGAACTGAGCGAGTTGGAGAATCGGATCTTCACCGTGAACCTGTCGCCCGAGACGCAACCGTTCGCGCCGGCCCTCGAGAAGACGCTGAAAGAGCTCAAGGGCTTTATGGATATGTATCTAAAAGCCCTCAAGTACCACTACGTCCCGGAGGGGAGCGCGGCGCCGCCGGAAGACGCCGAGGACGAAAAAGCGCGGAAGCGCGCCGAACGTAAAGCCCGGATGGAAAAGTTCAAGCGCGGCGAAAAGCCGGACTGAGTTTGCTTAATGATTAAGGGCGCGAGCGCGACGTGGGCCGCCGCCGGCGGCAAAACCGCTCGCGCCCAATTGCCGCTATGAAAGCCCTCGTCTTACGAAACGGCGAATTGTCCCTCGACGACGCCTACCCGGACCCGATACCGAGCGGCGACGAGGCCCTCATCGCCGTCCGCTACGCCGGCGTCTGCGATACCGACATCCAGCTCGCCGTCGGGTATATGTCGTTTGAAGGCGTCCCGGGCCACGAGTTCGTGGGCGTCGTCGCCGACGGCCCGCCGAGCTGGCTCGGAAAACGCGTCGTCGGCGAGATCAACTGCCCCTGCGGCGAATGTCCCGACTGCCGCGCGGGCCGGCCGAAGTACTGCGCCCGCCGGACCGTCCTCGGCATCGTAGCTCGCGACGGCGCCTTCGCCGCATACCTTCTCCTCCCGGGCGCGAACCTCCACGAAGTCCCGGAAGACGTAGCGGACGAGAGGGCCGTCTTCGTCGAGCCGCTCGCCGCCGCGGTCAACGTCGTCGAGCGGACCCACATCCCACCCACGGCGCGCGTCGCCGTCGTGGGCGACGGCAAACTCGGCCTCCTCGTCGCCCAGGTGCTAAGCCTTACGGCCGCGGACGTTACCGTCGTAGGCCATCATCCCCGCCGAGCCGCGAAGCTGGCCGCGATGGCCCGGGCGCTCCCGCTAATAAAACCCGCCGACGCGCCCGGGCGCCACTACGACGTCGTCGTCGAATGCACCGGCGCCGCCGACGGCCTGGCCCACGCCCTCCGCTACGTCCGCCCCCAGGGCACCGTCGTCTTGAAAACCACTATCGCCGACCCCTATAATATAGACTTCACCGCCGCGGTAATAAACGAGGTCGCCGTAGTCGGGAACCGCTGTGGACCTTTCGCACCGGCCCTCAAGCTCCTCGCCGAAGGCGCCATAGACCCGACGCCGCTCATCGAGGAAATCCACCCGTTCGAAGACCTCCCGGCGATACTAACGCGCGGCGCGCCCGGGTTGAAGCACCTCGTCCGCCTCGAATGAAAAAGCGGCCGCCGGGCCGCTTTTGGGCTATCACCTTCGCGCCTACGGCACCGCGCCTCTCAGCCGCCGGCCTCCAATTTAGCCAGCCGCTCTTCCAGCGCCCGAAGCCGCCGGGCCTGAAGGAAGTCGCCCACCAGATTGACCACGTATAAAACCGTCAAGACCGAAAGCCAGATAGCGGCCCACTTCATCTCGTCCTCCCGTTCTCAATCGTATAGCGTCCAGTTAAAGCCGACGTACGTCCGCACCTTCCGCGGCGTCTCGTAGCCCGGGCGAAAGACGTAGTCCCGCGCGCGATTGATGTTATCAACGTTGCAGTATATCTCGAACGACACCACCGCAAGAGAGAAATGGACGCCCGCCTGCCAAAACGACGGCAGCTCTTCGGCGTAGGGTATTTTAACCGGCACCGACGGATTCGCGACGTAGGGGATGCCCGTCGTATAGGTCCGCCGCCGCGCCCCCACGTATTCCAGCCGGCCATCCACCCGCAACGTCAAATCGTCGGAAAGAAAACGTTGGAGGTAGCCGAGCTGGCCGTAGGCTCGATGCCTGGGAACGAAGCCCACCGCGTCGCCGCCGGCGTCGCGCGCGCCCGTAAAACAATACCTACCTCGCCAGTCGACCCCCACCGGAAAACCCCCGCCGCCGGCCCCCCCCCCGCCCCGCGGGTCGGCCCCCGCGC
>CAZJNB010000009.1:17448-19693 GCA_964547385.1 uncultured bacterium | reverse complement strand
GGGGGGAGGGGGGGTTCCCCAGAGGCGCGCTTGCGGGCATCGGCGCGCGGGCGCGCGCCCAAGTCGGCCCCTTCGCCGACGCCGCGGACGAATACCGGGTCACCGGGTTCGACGAGGAGATGGAGATCTGCGCGCTCACCGGCAACATCTCGCTCAAAGACGGCACCCCCTTCGCCCACGCGCACCTGTCGCTCTCGGCCCGGGACGGCCGGGCCTTCGGCGGACACGTAATGCCCGGCTGTGAGGTTTTCGTCGCCGAGATAATAATATGGGAGTTCGGCGGCGCGGCGCTTACGCGCGAGCCGCAGGCGGCGTGCGGCGGCCTGGCGCTATGGGCGTTGGATAACGTAGGCCCCGAATAGGCGCGGCGGGGCCGCGAACGGAGGGCGGCGTCGCGCCTTCGTCGCTCGGGCGTATATTCGCGTTATTTAAATAGATGGCGGCTAAGATGCGAACAGCTTTACTCGCCGCGGCGCTCGTCGCGGCCGCGGCGGCGGTAACGGCGCTGAGCTGTAGCGGCGAGGGCGGCGCCGGCCCGGCGGCGCCCGGCTCGCCGCACGTCTCGCCGGCGGAGGTCCTGGCGAACGTCCGGCGCGCGTTCAACGGCCGCGACCTCGGGTTGTTGGAAGGTGCGCTCGCGGCGGACTTCGTCTTCTACGCCCGGCCCGAGGACGTGGGGAAAACGCCGCCCGGCGGCAACTACGAGATTCCGGCGTCGTGGACGCGCGACGAGTTCCTCGATATCGCGGCCCATATGTTCGCCCGGGCGCACAGCATCGACTTCTGGCTCAGCAACGCCGGCATCGGGACGCCGCCGGCCGGCCAGAACCGCTACCGCACGACGATACCGATAGACGTTACGGTGATGGTGACCAGCGATACCGGCTACCGCGCGGAGGGATACTGCAACGTCGAGTTCACCCGGGACGAGGGCGCCGAGGGGGAAGTCTGGTGGTTGGCCAAGTGGTGGGACTACACCGAGGAGCTCGACGGCCCGAGCGGCGTAACGCCCGCGTCGTTGGGGCGGGTCCTCGCGATATATTATTAGAGCGAACGGGAGGTAAAGATGAAGCGGCATATAATTATTATCTCCGCGGCGTGCGTCGCGACGTTATTATTGGCGTGCGGCGACGAGACCATTACCGACCCGGCCCCGAATATTGAGCCTACCTCGCCCGCGCGCGTACTCGAGAACGTTGAGCGCGCGTTCAACCAACGCGACATCGGCCTCCTGAAGGCGATGCTGAGCGAGGGCTTCGTCTTCCACTTCGACCCCCGCGACGTAGGCACGTACCCGCCGGGGGGCAACTACATCATACCCGAGTCCTGGAGTTATACGGAGTTCACGCAGGCGATAAGCAACATGTTCACGAAGGTTTATAGCATAGATATGACGATCCCGACGGGCGGCGTAGGCGAGCCGGCGCCGGGCGAGACAACGTACGAAGCCGAGAACATATCTATAACGCTAACCGTAATGGTCGACGAGACGAACGGCTACCGTATCGACCGAGGATACTGTAACTTCGCGTTCGAGCGATATGTAACCGCGCGCGGGAAGAACTACTGGCGCCTTACGAAGTGGTGGGACCATACTTCCGCCGGCTTCGACGGGCCGCGGACGTTAAGGCCGGCGACGCTGGGGAGTATATTCGCGGCGTATCGTTAATAGAAGGAGGCTTATCTATTATGAAAGGGGTAATCGTTTCCGTCTGCGTCGCCGCGGCGGCGTTATTCCTGAGCTGCGGCGGCAAGGAGGGCGTAACGAAACCTACGCCGGACCGCCTCGAGCCTACGACGCCCGCGCGCGTGCTCAAGAACGTAGAGATAGCGTTCAGCCAACGGGACATCGGCCTCCTGAAGGCGATGCTGAGCGAGGGCTTCGTCTTCCACTTCGACCCCCGCGACGTAGGCACGTACCCGCCCGGGGGGAGCCGATACAAAATACCCGAGTCCTGGGATTATACCGGTTTCTGGCGAGCTCTTCGGAATATGTTCTTAGAGGCTTATAGCGTAGATATGACGATCCCCACGGGCGGCGTCGGCGAGCCGGCGCCGGGCGAGACGAGCTACAAGGCCGAAAACATATCCATAACGTTAATCGTAATGGTCGACGAGGCTAGCGGTTATTTGACCGAAAAGGGGTATTGTAACTTCGAGTTCGAGCGCTACGCCACCGCGGGCGGGAATAACTACTGGCGCCTTACGAAGTGGTGGGACCATACTTCCGCCGGCTTCGACGGGC
>CAZJNB010000009.1:0-17348 GCA_964547385.1 uncultured bacterium | reverse complement strand
GAGGCTTATCTATTATGAAAGGGGTAATCGTTTCCGTCTGCGTCGCCGCGGCGGCATTATGGCTGAGTTGCGGCGGCGAGGAGGGCGTAACGAAGCCGACGCCGGAGCGCCCGGAGCCTACAACGCCCGCGCGCGTGCTCAAGAACGTCGAGATAGCGTTCAACCAACGCGACATCGGCCTCCTGAAGGCGATGCTGAGCGAGAACTTCGTCTTCTACTTCGACCCGAACGACATCGGCTCGCGCCCGCCGGGGGGCAAATACATTATACCCGAGTCCTGGGGCTATACGGAGTTATGGCAGGCTATTTACAACTTATTCCAGAAAGCCTATGCGATCGATATGGCTATTAATACCGATAACGTCGGCGCGCCGGCGCCGGGCGCTAATACGTATTGCGCTGAAAACATATCCGTAAGCCTCACCGTAATGGTAGACCCGAGCAACGGTTTCATCGTCGACGGTTATTGTAACTTCGCGTTCGAGCGCTACGCCGCGGCGAACGGGAAGAACTACTGGCGCCTTACGAAGTGGTGGGACCACACCTGCCAGGGCTTCGACGGGCCGCGAACGTCAGAACCTACGTCGCTCGGACGTATATTCGCGTTATACAAATGAACTGGGCAAAGACAGCGTTGCTCGCCGCGGCCCTCGCCGCCGCCGTTGCCGGCGCGGCGTTCGCGGCTCGGGCCAAGGCCCCCCTCGTCCGGCACCTCAAGGTCGAGGGCGTCGTGAGCCCCATAATGGCGGAGTTCGTCGTGGACGGCATCGCCCGGGCCGAGGAGGACGGCGCGTCCTTGGTGGTCATCTCGCTGGATACCCCCGGCGGCCTCGACCCCTCGATGCGCGAGGTCATCAAGAAGATATTGGCGTCCAAGGTCCCGGTGGCGGTCTACGTGTGGCCGCCGGGCGGCCGGGCCGCGAGCGCCGGGACGTTCATAACGCTCGCGGCGCACGTCGCGGCGATGGCGCCCAACACCTCCATCGGCGCGGCCCACCCGGTAACGCTGGGGATGGGCGGCGGCGGCACCGACGAGGCGATGACGGCGAAGATAACGAACGACGCCGCCTCGTATATCAAGAGCCTCGCGAAGCGCCGCGGCCGCAACGAGAAGTGGGCCGAGCTGGCGGTCCGCAAGTCGGCGTCGCTCTCCGCGGAGGACGCCGCCGCCGAGCACGTAGTGGACTTCGTCGCCGCGGACCTGGACGGACTGCTCGCGAAGGCCGACGGCCGGCGCGTGAAGGTGGGAAGCCGGACCGTCGTCATCCGGACGAAGGGCGCGCGCGTGGAGGAGACCACGCCGGACCTCCGGCAACGACTGCTGGCCGTCATAACGAACCCGAACGTCGCCTACATCCTCCTCATCCTCGGCTTCTACGGCCTGCTCTTCGAGCTCTCCAACCCCGGCTCCATTCTGCCGGGCGTCGCCGGCGGCATCTGCATTATCCTCGCGTTCTACGCGCTCGCGACGCTGCCGGTGAACTACGCGGGCGTGGCGCTCCTGGTCTTCGCGCTCATCCTCTTCCTGGCCGAAGTCAAGGTAGCCAGCCACGGCCTTTTAACGGCGGGAGGCGTGATATCTATGTTGCTCGGGTCGATGTTACTCATCAACACGCCCGCGACGTATCTTAGGATATCGTGGGCCGTCATCATCCCCGCGGTCGTTACGACGCTGTTGTTCTTCCTGTTCGCGGTGGGGTTGGGCCTCCGGGCCCAGCGCCGCAAGACGGCGACGGGAGATAAGGGTATGGTGGGCGAGAGAGGCCGAGCCGTAACGCCGGTGGGCCCGGCGGGCGGCCAGGTCTTCGTCCACAGCGAATACTGGCGGGCGACCGCGGCCGAGGAGATACCGGCGGGCGCCGCGGTGGAGGTCGTCGCCGCGAACGGCTTGGGCGTCACCGTGAAACGCGTAAACTGATAAAGGAGCCGGGCGATGCGGAAAGCTTTTTTTTTCTTGGCGCTGCTAACTTCCGGATTCTTCGCCGCGGCTTTCTCGGGCGCGGTGGACTTCGACAATTCCTACGTGGCCGCGGCGGCGTTCGGCGTTACATCGTACGAGACGTTCAACATCAACCCGCGGGGCGAGTTCGTCATCGACTCCGCTTATAACGTGGGCTTCTGCGTCGGCGCCGACTTCTACCGCAACGACGGCCATTTAACACACAACGTCTCGCTCGCGGTAGCGTCGTTGGAGGATTTCCGCGGTATAACGCCGCACAAGGAAGTCGATATCCGTTACAATGTGCCGATCTACTTCACCCGCGGGCGACTCCGGCCTGCGCTCCGGCCCTTCTTCGGCGGCCACTACGCGACCGGCAAGGGCGGCGGCTCGCAAGGCGTCGTCGGCGTGACGTTCGGCGCCCGGTATATCCTATCGCCTATAAGGTGTATCTACAGCGACGTCTACGCTGGGTGGAAGGGGCGTTACGGCGCGGACCTGGGCGCCACCACCGCGGGGCCCGAAGAACCCGCCTCCGGGTGGCAAGATAGCATCGTCTTCGCCAACGCGAATACGATCGAAGTATACTTGCCGCTGTGCGTCTATATCACGTTCGCGGTAGAATACGACCTCGCGAAAGTCGCGGGCGAAAGCCAGAAGCCGTCCTTCGCCGCGGGCATCGGGCCGGCCCTCGCTTGGTAGACCTATAGGCCCGTCGGGTTTATTCCCCTGCTAAGAAATCTCCTACGGTGGAATTAGAATACGCGTTAGCCGACACCCACGTCCACTTCGAGCACGACGACTTCGCGGCCGACGTGGACGCCGCGGTCGCCCGGGCGAAGCAGGCCGGCGTCGCCTACTTCGTCGTTCCGGCGTGCGACGCCGCGGACGCCGCGCGGGCCCTGGCGCTCGCCCGGCGCTTAGACGGCGTCTACTTCGCCGCCGGCCTCCACCCGAACGGCGGCAAACGCTGGGGCGCCGACGAAGAGGCCGGCATCCGCCGGGCGTTGCTCGCCGGGAAAAAGAAGGGCTGGGCCGTCGCCGTCGGCGAGTGCGGCCTCGACTACCATTATATGGCCCTGCCGCGCGAGGCTCAGCTCGAGCTGGTGCGGCGGCACTTGGCGCTCGCGCGCGAGCTCGAGCTGCCGGTGATTCTCCATCAACGCGACGCGGAAGAGGACCTGCGGCGGGCCTTGGATGAAGAGGGGGCGCCGCCGCGCGGCGGCGTCCTCCACTGCTTCGGCGGCTCGGCCGACTACTACGAGTGGGCGTGCGCCGCCGGCCTCTACGTTTCCTTCACCGGGAATTTAACGTTCACGAAAAAAGGATGCGGAAGGCCGGCGTATTTCGAGCGCTTGGACCTCGCGACGACGATGCTCGAGACGGACGCGCCTTATCTGGCGCCGGCGCCCTTCCGCGGGAAGAGAAACGAGCCGGCGTATCTGCCGTATATCGCCCGGGCGCTGGCGGCGGCGGCGGGCCGCCGGGAAGATGACATCTTCGCGGAGACCACCCTCGCGGCGCGGCGCTTCTTCGGCCTCGCGGCCGACTTCGGCGGCGCGCTCGTATATCGCTTGGGGAAATCGTTATACGTGAACATCACGAACCGGTGCACGAACGACTGCTCTTTCTGTATTCGCAACAGCGCGCCGGGCGTCGGCGGCTACGACCTCCGCCTCAAGATGGAGCCGACCGCGGCCGAGGTCGTTGCGGCGATAGGCGACGCCCGGGCCTACGACGAAGTCGTCTTCTGCGGCTTCGGCGAGCCGACGAGCAGGTGGGAAGCGGTGAAAGAGGTGGCGGCGGCGGTCAAGGCCGCGGGCGGCCGCGTCCGACTCAACACGAACGGCTCGGCCGAACTTACGCAACGGCGGGATGTTACGCCCGAGCTGGCCGGCCTTTTCGACCGCGTTTCGGTGAGCCTCAACGCCGCCGACGCGGTGGGTTATAATGAGTTGTGTCGGCCGCGGGCGGGCGCGGCGGCGTGGTCGGCGCTGGCGCGCTTCGTGGCCGGCGCGAAACGCTACGCGCCGGCGGTGGAGGTAACGGCCGTCGCGACGGCGGCGGCGGATATCGCGGCAATAGAGGGCCGCGCCCGGGCGTGGGGCGTGCCCCTGCGCGTTCGGCGGGCCGCCGCGGGTCAATAAAAAAGCCGCCGGCGAGCCGGCGGCCGATGGGCGTCGCGGAACCTATTCCTCGCCCGGCGGCGGGAGGTCTTCCCCCGCCAAAATATCTTCCCACGTTAGGCTATAGGATAACGCCGTGAAGTCGGCGTCCTCGCAGGCCGGAGGTGTTTCTTCTCCCCCGAGGGCGCCGACTTCGTAGAAACGGCCGGCGACGTACGCGGCGCCTTCGTCCAGCTCCACGTCGCCACATTGGGCACACTGGTAGACGCCCCCTCGAATAGGGTCGGGCGCGATGGCGCCGCCGCAGCGGGGACATCTCACCGCGGTTCCTCCCCCAGGCCGGCCGGTCCGCGCCGGTTACTCGGTGCCGCCTTTGTTTTTTTCCGCATAGAGCTTCTCGCCCTTTTCGAGGTATTCTTTCCCCTTCTCGTATTCGCCGATCTCGCCGTAGGCGCGGCCCAACGCCAAGTAGATACGGTAATCCTGGGGCGTATACGTTATCGCCTTCTCTAATACTTCGATCGCCTTCTTGGGGTCGCGGCCGTCATATTCCTTCCTTAAATAAAACGCGCCTATCTCGCCCAGGAGTTCTCCCTTGGCCTTCTCGTCGGTGACCAAGTCTACCATCCGCTCCCAAATCGAGAGGGCTTCGCCGAAGCGGTCGAGTTTAATAAGCACCGCGGCCTTCGCGTTTAGCAACATCAGGTTTTCGGGCGACGCGGCCAAGAGAGGGTCTATCGTCGCAAGGGCCCGGTCGTATTGTTCTAAGTGCAGGCACGTATTCACGATTTTTAGGAGGTAGTCGCTAAGAGGACTGCGTTTGTCCCAATTGTCGCCGGCCATATCGGCACGTTTGGTTTCGACGGCCTTCTCGTACGTTACCAGAGCTTTCTCCCACAGCTCGTCGACGTAGACGCCGGCTTTGACTTCGCGCTCGACGGCGGCGCCGGTCTCGAGGTCGTAATCGGTAACGGTAACGGTTTCCTCCGGCTCGCGTTGGCTATAGACGTCCGCCGCCTCCTCGTAGACGCGGCCCAACAAGAATAACGTGCGCGGCTGCGGCGGGAAGACGCGGTAGGTCGCGACGAAAGCGGCCGCGGCCGCATCCAAATCGCCCTCGACGGTCTCCCCCGCCGTCGGCGTGAAGTCGGCGTCGTTAAACTTCAACGCCCGCTTAAAGCTGTCCGCACCTTTCTTAAACGCCTTATCCCAGAAGAACTCGCGGCTCTGCGTTATTTTATCGAGCTTTTTGGTTTTATTCTTCTGGCGATATAGGTCCTCGGCGCGGGCCCACGCGTCCGCGGCCTCCATAAACCTCCCGGCCGGCGCGTAGGCATCGCCTAAGTAGGCATATGCTTCGGCGTTGTCCGGCGACGCGGCGATTTCCTCTTCCAGTAACTGGACCGCTTGGTCGTATTCGCCTTGCCGTAAGTGGACGATAGCGCCCGAGACACGCCACGACTTCGCTACCGCGCCGCTGGCGAACGTTAATAAAGCTAAGTAGAGGGCGAAACTTAGTTTGATGCGCACGGTGTAGTCCTCCTTTTTTTAGGCGCAACCTACCACACAATGCCCGCGTAGTCAAGGAATATTGGGACTTTCCGTTACCGCCCCGCCGGACCGCGGGGACGCGGCGGGGTTTCCGGTTTCTGGAAATAGGATGCGGCCGCGGCCAGCTCCTCGGGCGACATCCGGCCCGCCAATCCCGGTTGTTCGGGGCAGACGCCGCGGGCTTCGGCGAAGTAGCGGCCCGCGCGGGTCGCATCGCCGGCTCGGAGATACGCTATCGCGAGGCCGTTCAGCAGGCCGGCGTAATCGCGGCGGAACATCAGCGCGTCGTAGCGGTAATGTTCGAGCCGGCGCAGGACGCTTTCGTAGAGCGGGACCGCCCGGCCCGGGTAGCCGTAGTTGCTGTATAAGGACGCGAGGAGCCAGGCGACGTTGGCGTCCCGCGCCGCCGCCGGCAACGCGGCGTCGAGGTTCCGGCGGCCGAGGCCGGGGCGGCCGCGGGCGAAACAATACTGGGCGGCCATCGCGAAGTAGTTGGCCCAGACGCGGTAGCTCGTCGGTTGGTAGTTAGTGCGACCGGCCGCCAGCGCGCGGCCTACCTTTCGGAAGGCGTCGTATTTATAACGGCCCCAGGGCGGCGGGCCTACGGCGAGCTTTTCGCCCGGGCGGCGGACGCGGAAGACGAGGCCGAAGGGTTCCACTTGCGCGCCCGTCGCCGCCGCTTCGGCGTCGTCCGTGTTGTAGAAGAAGGGGCGGCCCGGGTAGGAACGGAACAAGCCCCGGCGGAACGCGAACCACCACGCCGCGGCGGCGTCCGGGTCCACGATAAAGCGCGGGGCCCGCCGGGTCGCGGCTATTTCGCTCCGCACCGTATTCCGCGGCTCGACGAAGGCGACGTCCGGCCGCCGCCCATAGACAAAGCGGAGGTAGGATTGCGTGAAAAGCCCCTGCCAACCGTAGAAGGGGAAGCCGACGATGGTCCGGTAGGGATAGGTGCGCAATAGGTTGCCGCCGTGTTCGGCGGCGAAGGCGACGTCGCGCAGGTCCGCCCGGGCGAAGTTAGCCGCCAGCGGGTAGAGCGGGAGGAGCGCGAGCGCCGCGGCCGCGCCCGCGCGCCACCTTCGCGAGCTGACTTTTCGGAAGAAGGTCGCCGCCGCGGCGCCGATGAAGGCCGCGGCCAACAGGAAGAACGGTATATACCAGACGTCGATCTCGAATATCTGTATCGGCGTCAATAACCCCACGAGCGGCAGGAGGGTGAGGGGCCCGGCGATAACGAGGACCGCGGCGAGGGCGCCGCTCGGGCGCGCGCGCCGCCACAGGAGGTAGGCCGCCGCCGGCGCCGCCAAGAGCCCCACGCCCGCGCCGAACTGGACGAACAACAGCTTTCCCAACTCGGCCAGGTGAAGGGCGAAGTAGCGGTAGCGCGGCCAGTATATCGTCCCGAACTCGCGGCGGCGAATATGGTCGAGGAAGATCGCCGCCGTGGCCGGCTGGCCCCAGTTGAGCGTGGGCCCGCGCGACGCCCGCAGGGCCAGGTAGAGATAGACCGAGACGCCGAACAGCGCCAGCGCGAGAGCCGGCGGCCAGGCCGGCCGGCGGCCGCGGCGCCGCCACCATAGATAGGCCGCGAACGGCGCCGTGAGCGCCAGCGAGGTGGGGTGGTTGGCCGCGGCGAGGGCCGCGAGGAAGACGCTGAGGTAGAACCACCGACCGTCGCGGAGCCGGTAATAGCGGAGCCCCGAGTAGAGGGCGCCGGCGACCAACGCCGCGTTGAGCGCGTAGACCTCGGTGATGACGGCCTGCGGCCAGAAGGAGCGCGAGAACGCGAAGAGGCCGGCGGCCGCCCACGCCGCCGCGGCGGCGAGCCGCGACGGCGGACCCGTCGTCGCGAGCCACTCCCACACGAGGGCGAAGACGAACAGCGACGCCAGCGCCGCGAAGAACGCCGAGGACAGGTTCATCCGCCGGGCGAGGGCGCCGACGGGGACGGCCGTGAACGTGTGGGCGACAAGGGTCTCGAGGGGGTAGCCGGAGGGGTGGTCGACGCCGAGCGTCGCCGCGCCCAGCGCGAACTCCGCCGAATCCTCGAAGTTGAGCGAGGGCGCGAGGGTGGCGAGGTAGACGAGGAAGGGGACGGCGAACGCCGCGGCGAGGCCGGCGTTCCGCCAAAAGTTCGACGAGCCGAAATGCTTTAACGGCGCGCGGGAGAACACGCGCCGATTTTAATACATCCGCGGGAGGGCCGCAACATCAAACAAGAGCCGCGGCCGCGCCCGCCGAAATGAGCGCCACCGCGATTATACCTTTTGTGAGGTTTTTCATCTTCCTCTACCCCCTGGCGTTATTTTGCTTCTCGGGCTGGCCGGCCAAGGGTTTATTTGAACAACGCCTTCACCCGCCCGAGGGACGTTGGTTCTACGCCCGTCAGAGTAACTAATATTGATATGTCGTCGACGGCGCCAAACACCCAATGATCAACTGTATAAATTTGCGTTGTGATGTTTATATTTTGAAAAGGGTTCGTAAGGAAGTATTTAGGATAATCTAAATAAAACCAAGCGCCATTTTCGAATTCATAACATATGCTTTGGTTCAGGCCCGGGCGGATCCATAAATAAATTTCGCCAGAAAGACACTCTGCGTATAGCGAGATACTAACAACTTCCTCCGGGGAAACGGAAAACGGTAATTCTTGGCTTAGGGTGTCCATAACAGAACCTCCCAGAGGGTCGTAGTAATTTAAACAAGCGACGTAACGGCCTGTATGGCTATAATCCTCCGTTACGCTGAATTTGCCGAAAGAGGTTTGCCATGGGGCTAAGCCGCCGGTCTCGAAGCCGCCGTTGACTATGACCTCCATCGCCCCGTACGCGTTGGCCCCGAGAACTAACGTAAAGCTTATTATTACGGTCGTTAGCCTTTTCATTCTTTTACCCCCAAAACTTAACGGTAAACGGCCTTAACGCGGCCAAGGGACGTGGGTTCTACGCCCGTCATAGTAATTAGAATAGATACGTCGTCGACCGCGCCCCACAAATGATACCTGTCTCTTTCGCTAACTACAATCCGGACAAAGATAGAATCAAAAGGATTCTTTATGTAAGTTAAAGGGTATTCACAGCGGAACCACGAGCCGTTAAGCTCTTCTCGGGAAACGTCGAATTCTTCGTTTCCGCCGAGTCTCATAGCTAACGTAACATCTGCGTTGGGGTAATCGTTACCAAATATATACGAAAACTTATTATCGCCGGGTTCTGGGCTCGCCCACCCGTCACCCCAGGATTCGGCCTTTATGACCTCGGCCGGGTATATAGTCGTCCCTAAATCCTGTTGTAAATAGGCATAAAGGGGGCAAACCCCGCCGGAAGAAGCGCTTGCGCCGTAAATGCCGGTCCTACTTGCCCACTCGGCTACGATGAATTTATCGGTCACCCACGGCGCGAGCTGGCCCGTCTCGAAGCCGCCGTTCACGACGACTTCCGCGGCGCCGTAGGCCGTTACGCCCGAGATGAGGGCCACCGCGATTGCTATTTTCGTGAGGTTTTTCATCTTCCTCTGCCCCCCCTTAGCTATCGAAGGGGAATACTTTTAACGGCGAACCTAATATAATATATACACGATTCTTACGCCAAAGTCAAGTATAAGAAAACCCCCGCGTCGCCGCGGGGGTTTTTATTTCCGAAGTGGCGTGGGGGATTAGATATCTTCCCACCGGCCTTTGAGCTTCTTCTCGACCGCGGGCATCGTGGTGTATTCCATCTCGGCGTAGGGGAGCCGGTGCGGCTCGAAAGGCCCGTGCTTGCGGAGGTAGTTGCCGACGAGGTTGGCGGTCCGGCGGGCCTCGTCGTAGCTCGGGTCCGCGAACATATCCCGCGGCCCGACGAACATGCCGTCGGCGAGCTGGTAGCCCATACATACTACCCGCGGCGGCCCGTCGAAGCGCGTCGGGTGCGCCTCCTCCACGGACGTGGGCATCAGCGGGCCCATATGGGAGCCGCGCATCCACCCCGAGGTCGTGTGCGGGAACGAGAACGGCTCGAGCGCCTCGCCTACGGCGGGCAGGCCCGACTGGCAGCGCACGATACATACCGGGTCGTCCTTGCCGACGTAGCGGCCGGCGATGAGCGCGAGCTTCTGGGTGGAGGACGCCGCGGCGATGTCGCCGTTGTCTTTGCGGTAGACCGCGCGGATGAGGAAGTGGTCCGGCGAGCCGACGAAGACGAGCATATCGTAGAGCTCTTCCGGACAGCGGAAGAGGATGTGCTTGCTGTTGTGGATGTCGTAGACGTCGAAGTTGAAGCCGGCGTGCATGTTGGGGTCGATTACCAGGCCGGCGGTATTGAAGGGGTCCGCGAACATCTTGTAGAGCGGCATATTCCAGGCGCCCGGCGCGCACTTATCCGCGGCGAAGACGAGGACCGGCTCGCTCTTGCGCTCCTCGAACTCCATCTCGGCGACGCCCGGGCCCATCCCCTTGACGTTGCCCGAGAAGGCGTCCTTGAGGAGGTCCTGGCCGGCGCCGTAGAGGTGGAGCTTTTTCGCGACCTCGGTGCCGGCGACGAACGTGTCCCAGGCGAGTTTGTGAATATTTTCGGCGTCGCCGCCGTGGGTATGGGTCATCACGAGCTCGAGGTCGTCGCCGCAGGTGAAGATGTCGAAGTCGATGAGCAGGCCGGCCTTCTTGGCCTTCTCGAGGTCCGCCTGAGCCTGGGCGATTACGTCCGGGTGGCTCGCGGAGTGTCCGACGAAGCCGCCGATGTCGGCCTTAATGACGCTCAAGGTGATCTTCTTATTTGCCATTGGTTCACGCCTCCTTGGCGATATGAGATAATTAAGCCCTCGGGTGAAGTCCGCTATTATAACAACTTCGGCCGAATAATACAAGGGCCGGGCGCCGAATAGGCGTCTTCTTGCGTTGGTAATTTAACGGTATTCTTACGATGTGCGCCGTCGTCGCCGAGCCGAAACGCCCGCCAAGGAAGCCTAAGCCGGCTTCACGGCCGGATATATTATTTACCTCTCGAGCTACGTTCCGTTTTCCCTTCGAGCCATCCTATACGGACCAGGCCGGCCTGCTTGTCGAACGCCGGGACGTACGGCTTGATGTCCACCAGCGGCGTCCCGTTGAACATATCCACGCCGGCGACGTCGAGGAAGTTGCCGCGTCGCGCGAGCAGGCGGACGACCGCAAGGCCGATGTGGTTCGGCCGCCGCGGGTGGCGCGTCGCGAAGACGCCCCGTGCGACATCGTCGAGGAAAGGTTTTACGAGGAGCGCCGTTTGCCCGGCCCGGTGGAAATAGTAAAGGAGAATAATATGGGAAAACCCGTCGAGGTCTTGGAGGCCGGCGGCGTATTCTTCGAAGACCTCGACTTCGCCCCGGCCCTCGGGCCGGCGCCGCCCCTGGATGGGCGTCTCGCCGGGTTCGCCGTAGGGCGTGTGAATTACGCCGATGGGGCTTACCGCGAACCTCTTCTTCTTCATCGGGTGCTTCCGCCGGGAAGGCGCTCTTGGGATTTAAGGGCGTTGAGGTAGGCGCGGGGCGTAGGGTCGTCGGGGCGGGCGGCGGCGGCGCGGCCGAGCGCGGCCCGCGCGTCTTCATGGCGGCCGAGGGCCATCTCACATTGACCCAGGCGCAGGTTGGCGTCCTCGTAATCCGGGTGGAGGCGGAGGGCGCTGTTGAACACCGCCGCGGCCGCTACAAAGCGGCCGCCGGCCTGTAGCGCGACGCCTTGGACGTAATAGTTATTCGCCCGGGATAATTCGCTGTAGAAGGCCAGCAGTTCTTCGTCCGACGGGATACCCGGGAAGCGGCCGAGGTCGAAGAGGGGATGGTAGGCCGACGCTTTAAAGCCGTCGTAGGGACGGCCTACCTCGAAGACCCGCGTCGTATACGTCTCGTGGACGAGGCGGAAGCGGCGGAGTTTTTCCGGATGAAATTGCATCAGGCCCGCGGCCGAATCCGGCGCCGGTTCCGCCGCGGCGATACGGTAGAAAGACCCCGGCGTGTGGGAAAGGACCTGCGGCGCGTAGTAGATTACGTAGCGGATGCGCCACCGGCGGCAAAGCTCGTAAAACGTCTCTTCGTCGGCGAGCGCCGCTTTGGCGTAGGCAAGCGCCTTTTCTCGTATCGTCGGGACTTCGAACATCGGGTGAAGGGCGATAGGCCGGTCGGTGAAATAGAGGAGGAGCGGGCTTGTCGCGAAGTCGGTAAGGAGCGCGCCCGGCGGCGCGTCGTTCAACCACCGGAACAGCTCCGCCCGCTCGGAACCGTAGTACCACGGCGTCTCCGGCTTCGGCCGGGCGACCGTCTCTACGATGCGATAATAAAGGCCGCCGACGCGGAAGTGGCTCAGCGTCCCATATAGGTGTAGCCCCCAAAAGACGGCCAGGAAGGTTAGCGCGTATATTCGTATTTTCCAACGGCCGGCCCGGGCCGCCGGATAAATACTCAACGCCGCGACCCACGGCGCCAGGAATATCGTAAGCCTTCCTATAAGAAGGTAGAGGAACGTGGCCGCGACGGCCGCGGCGGCGACGAAGTGGCCGCTTGTCAAGCGCCGCCGCCCGAGGTCGTAATACCATAGCGCCAAGCCGACGAGGAACGTTACGCCGAGGAAGCCGTATTGGAATACGAGCTTTGCGAACGAGGGCGACTCGTACGGCCCTACCCAGAAGAGTCGCGCTTGGGGTGAGAGCGCCGCCGGCCCGGGGTAACGCCCCAGGTTGATTATCTTCGCCCAGATGAGCGCGTAGACGTGGCCGTAGGCGCTCGAGCGGCCGAAAAGGAACGACGCCGTCAATAGCGCCGCGGTTGCGCCGGCGAGGAACCACCGGCTCGCGTTCTCGCGCCTCAGCGCCCGCGCGAGGGCCCAGCCTGCCACCGGAGCCAACGTCAGCGCCGCGCTCGCGTTCCACAGCGCCCCTTTGAACCACAACGGCTTGTTTAGGAGCGCCGCGGCCGTCAGCCCCAGCCAGAGCGCGCCGCCGGCCACCGCGGCGTCTCGGCCGCGGCCGGCGAGGCCAAAGATGATTATGGCCGCGGCGAGCAACGCGATATAGAACTGGCTCATATGCCAGCAGGAGCCGGCCCAAAACGTCGCCGCGGCGGCGACGGCCGCCGCGGGCCACCGGCCGCGGCCGGCCTTCCACGTGAGGAGGTATAATACGGCCGCGGTCGCGACTAACAGCGCCGGCCAGGCGAAATCCTCGCGCAGGAAGTTCCCGATACTCCGGGAGAACGCGCCGAAGGTCCCGGCGTAGATGACCGTCGCCGCGGCCGCGGGCCAGGGCCGTCGGAAGACGGCGAGCGCCAGCGGCACAAACGCTAAAACGCTCGCCGCCGACAACGCTATGATAAGGGCGCGCGCCGCGAGGAACGTGTTGCCGCGGTGAAGGCGATAGAAGAGCGCCGCCGTTCGGTCCGGCAGTGAGAGGATCATCCGGTCGGTCGCGAAGCCCTCGGGCCACTGCGCTTTGCGGTCGAGGGCGGGCGGCTCCTGGCCCCGCATCCTCATCTCGGCGTAGCGGAAGCGGAAACAGGACTCGATGTAATAAGAGAACCGGCGCGGCGAAAGGTGGTCGAGAAGGCCGTAGCGTAAGATGGCGCCGGCCAACGCGGCCACGACCAGCGCGAGCCAGGGCGCATAACGCCGCCAAGGACCTGAGCGAAAGACGTTCATCGTCGAATTGCCGTAGTATTGCCGGAACGGAACGACGCCGTATAATACCAAATCGGCGCCGTGCGGTCAACGAAGCCGCGGTCCCCGCGCTTGACTTGCCGGACGGCTGAGGTTAATATGGGTGAGAAGGGAAGGCCGGGAGTGCTTTGGAAATAACTTCTGTTCAGACCGAGCTCAAGGTGGCGCGCTCTTACCTCGCGGAGGCGGAGACGGCGCTGGACGCCGCGGCCGACTTCCTGTTCGAGCTCTCGCGTCGTATCTACCGTGAGGCCGTCCCAGCGAAGAGGACGTTCGTCTACGGCGAGTTCTTCGGCGAAGCTGTAACCGAGGAACGGGAAAAGCCCCCCCTCGACATCGGGACCAAGAAGGAATACCAACGGTGGCTCGAGGAACGGGCGACGCCCATCTATCAAAATCTTAAGGCCGCGGTCGAGCGGTTGAAGAAGATAGACCGTCGTTACCCGGGCGCCGCCCTCATCGAGGACGGCGAACCGAAATACGCCGCCCGGGCGATGTTGGCCTACGGGTGGCTGTTGTTGGGGGATTATCACTTCTACCGCTGTTCCTGGCGGGACGCCGCCAAGGCCTACAAGACCGGCTTCCGCCTACAACCCTCGAGCCAGGAGTTCCTCTATCGCCTGGGCCTCGCGTACGTGAACGCGGGCGACTTCGGCCGCGCCCAGAACTTCTTGGAGCGGGCGGTAGAACTCGCGCCCGCTTCCGACGTGGCGATAGAAGCGCACAAACAGCTCGAGCGGCTGGCAAGCGTAAGAACGGCGAAGAAAGCCTTTCGGGGGTCGCCCGGCGTCCTCAAGACGATGCTCGGCATCACCATCGCCGGCTTCGTAATCTGTATGTCGTGTATCTGTTGCGGCCTGCTCGGCGGATGGGCGAGCGTGAGCGGCGAGGGCGATACGAGCTACGCCGCGGCGTGGACCCTCATCCTCGTCCTCGCCGGCGGCCTAGCCTTCTTGGCGCCGGCCGTCGCGACGGCGATCTATTACTTCGTAAAAAAGAAGTAATAGGCGAAGAGCGGCGTTTAAAGCCGGCCGGGAACCCGGTAATAATATCCCTTAGGAATCGTGTTCGCAGCCGCACGCCCTCTCGGCGGCCGCGAGCTCGCCCCGAGCGTATTTCGCCGCTACCTCCTCGAGCTCTTCTTCGCTGGTAAAGATGACCTCCGCGCCCAACGCGGCCATAGCTTCTTGGGCCCGGCGGCCCAGGCCGCGGCAGAGGACGGCGTTCACGCCCGCGAGCGGCCCGCCGAAATCGTGGCTGTGGCCTTCGCCGCCGCGGTGAGCTTCGCCGCCGTGCGTATGTTCGTTACGCACGTAACCGGACAACGAAGCTACGCCGTCGGCGACGTCGTAAAGGGCAAACTCCGTCGCCCGGCCGAAGTGCGCCGCGAGGGTCTTCCTATCATCCGTAGGGACCGCGATTTTCATTCTCCACCTCCTGTCCCAGAAGGGAACCGCCCGGGGCCTCTCATCCGCTGAGTTCCTGAGCGACCCCGCCGGCCGCGACTTCGACCGGCGCCCGGTTGCCCGCAATTATCCGGCGGGCCCCCGGCGTCCACGCGGTGTACCGCGCCGCCACAGCGGGGGCACGTTATGCTCGTTCCCGAGCCGCTGGCGCCGTGGGGCACTTCGAATTCGTACGCGCATTCCGCGCATTTGAACCTTCTCATAACTACCTCCTCAATTCGGCGTTACTTTACGTTCCCGGTTATCCGGGCATATCCGACAAACTTCGAGCCCTCGCCGGCAACAGGCCCGCATTTTTTCCCAACACGCGCCCGGGCCGCGCCGCGCCGGGCACCGTTCCCGGACGGCGTTGTCGCATCCCCGAATCTCCCAACAACTTTCGTAGCGGAGAAGCCGCGCCAACGCCGGGATACTTATCTTCACGTCGTGGACGATCGTACGTAGGCATTGGAGCCACGTGAGGTCCGCGGTCGAGTAGTAGCGCCGGCCGCGGCGCCGGCGGGGTGCGATGAGCCCGGCCTTTTCGTATAGGCGGAGCGTCCGCGGGTGGACGCCCAAGGCCTCGGCGGCGACGCCTATCGGTACCGAAAGGGTGGCGTATTCGTCTGCTCTCAACATCATAGTATATAATATATATGTTATTTATAATTGTCAAGTGAAATCTTCGCCGTCTTCGTCAACGACATAATTCTTGTTATATAGGCTAATTATGTTATATTCCTCGGAGATGTCTTCTCCCCCCAAGCCGCTCATAATCCAATCGGACCGGACGTTGTTTTTAGAGGTTGACCACCCCCTCCACGAGGAGGTTCGCGACCGCCTCCTTCCGTTCGCGGAGCTCGTGAAGAGCCCGGAGCATATCCATACGTATCGCATAACGCCGATATCGTTATGGAACGCCGCCGCCGCGGGTCTAAGCGCGGACGATATCGTCGGCATCCTACAGACGTACAGCCGCTACGAAGTACCGCCGATTATTTCGGTATTAGTCCGCGACCATATGGGCCGCTACGGGAAGGTGAAACTGCTACGAGACGAGGGCGGTTACTACCTCGACGTAGCCGACGACGTGATGTTGGCCCAGGTAATGAATAACCGGAAAGTAGCGGCGTATTTCCAGGGCGGCGTCTTCGACGGCCAGAAGGTTAGGCTTAAAGACGACGCCCGCGGCCACGTAAAGAGCGCGCTGATTCGTTTCGGCGTCCCGGTGGAAGACCTGGCCGGTTACGTCGCCGGCGCGCCCCTGGCTTGCGGCCTTAGGCCGCGGCTCGCGACGACGGACGAACCTTTCATCGTGCGGGACTACCAGCGGGCGGCCGCCGATTCTTTCTATCGCGGCGGCGGTCCCGCGGGCGGCTCGGGCGTAGTCGTCCTCCCCTGCGGCGCCGGCAAGACGATCGTGGGTATCGCCGCGATGGCGGACGTCGGCGCCCAGACGCTCATCCTGGTTACGAACGTGACGGCGGTGCGCCAGTGGAAAGAGGAACTGCTCGACAAGACGACCTTAACGCCGGCCGACGTCGGTGAGTATACCGGCCTTAATAAGGAACGCCGGCCCGTTACGGTCGCGACGTATCAGATATTGGTATGGCGGCGCTCGAAAAAAGGCCCGTTCCCGCATTTCCGACTTTTCAACGACCGGGACTGGGGGTTAATAATATACGACGAAGTCCACCTCCTGCCGGCGCCGGTCTTTCGCGTAACGGCCGAGATTCAGGCGCGCCGGCGGCTGGGCTTGACGGCGACGCTGGTCCGCGAGGACGGTAAGGAGGACGAGGTCTTCTCGCTCATCGGCCCCAAGCGCTACGATACGCCCTGGAAAGAGCTGGAACGGCAGAACTGGATCGCGCGGGCTATATGCCGAGAGTTGCGGGTGACGATGGCCGCGGAGGAGCGCGTCCGCTACGCCGGCGCGTCCAACCACCGTCGCTTCCGCGTCGCCGCCGAGAATCCGAACAAGCTCGGCGTTGTCCGGCGCCTCCTCGCGTCGCACCGCGGCCACAGTATATTGATTATCGGTCATTACCTTAACCAGCTGGGCAAGATCGCGGACGCGGTCGGCGCGCCGCTGATTACGGGCAAGACGCCCCAAACCAATCGGGACGTTTTATACGAGAAGTTCCGCCGGGGCGGCGTCCCGGTCCTCGTCGTCTCCAAGGTGGCCAACTTCGCGCTGGACCTGCCGGATGCCAACGTCGCCGTCCAGGTCTCCGGGACCTTCGGCTCACGCCAGGAGGAGGCCCAGCGGCTCGGGCGGATACTCCGGCCCAAGACCGGCGAGAACGTCGCCTATTTCTATACCCTCGTCTCCCGCGATACGATCGAACAAGATTACGCGCTTCATCGGGAGTTATTTTTAACGGAGCAGGGTTATCAATACGCCATCGCCGATGCCGAAGGTTTTTTCGAAAACGACGCTTAGCCGCCCCGCGGCCAAAATACGTCCTCGGCGGCCGGGCATAATCGCCGCCGGCTTAACCGGGGCGTTAGCCGTTCTCTCCTGCGGGAACAACTACTTCACCGATTGGCCGCCCAGCTACCGCCAGGAGCTTATCGCCGTCGGGGATGTTCGGCAAGAAGTCGGCGCCCGGGCCCTTGCCCTGGCC
>CAZJNB010000008.1:0-21040 GCA_964547385.1 uncultured bacterium | reverse complement strand
GCCGTAGGCCTTGAACCATTCGCGCGGGAACGCGGCGACCGCGAGCCGCGGGCTTACCGCCGCGGCGCCGCCCACGAACGCGTCGTAGCCGGCGCCCACCGCTAGGTAGAGCGGCGCCGCCGGCCGGACCTCCTCCAGGACTCGCGTCGAGACGACCGCCGTCGCCGCGGCCGCGTCCGCCAACGCCCGGTAGCCGCCGCCGCCCTCGACGGTTAATGCGCTTCCCCCCATATGCGGCCACGTATAAGAAACGGACCCGGCGTCCTCCTGGCCCCGCGTCTGATACCCTCGGCCGGTTTCGTCATCCTGAAACTGGTTCCTCGTAACGAGGTGATAGGCGCGGAACCGCGCGACGCCCGCGCCCCAACGCCGACGCCCCTCCAAGCGAATACGGTCGTGCCCGCCCTCCTGCGTCCCCGGCGCCGCGGCGAGCCCTTCCCAACTCCCCTCATGAAGCACCGCCTCGTGGCCGGTGAAGTGCCCCGCGGCGAGGTCGAGCGCGCCTACGTCGCCCCACCGCCGGGCCACGCGGCCGTCGATATTGGCCGAAGAGTCCCGCGTGAACGTGTTCGGCTCCGCGGCGAGGATGCGGTTGCCGCTCACAAAGATGTCGACGCGGCGCGTCGTCATGCCAAAGTTAAACCGATACCGCTCGGTATCGAAAGTCCCGTCGGACGCCGAGACCAGCGCCCGCGCCGCCTCCCGCGGCCCCTTCATCGTCTCGACGTTTATTACGCCGGCGACGGCGCCGTCGCCCCAGCGATAGGACGCCGGCCCGGGGATAACTTCGATACGCGCTACCGCCTCCAACGGGACCATCTTCACGTCGGCCCAACCGCCGGCAAGGTCGTTCACCGGAACGCCGTCGATTAACAAGAGGAACTCGCGCGCCGTCGCACCGCGAAACCGCGGCACCATCGTTACGCCCTCCCGCCCCGGGACGTATTCCACGAATATGCCGGCCTCCTCCGCGAGGGCCTCGCCCAACCATACGTAGCCGCGGTCGTGCAAGACCTCGCCGTCGAGGACGCGCGCCCACCCGGGAAACTCCCGCGCTCGCAAGGGGATATAACCGGCGCCGGTAATAATTTCCGCGCCGGCGTAGCGCGCCGCCGCGGGCGGCTCGAGGTCGTAGTAATAGGGGACGTCCTCCTCGGCGAACGCCGCCGCCGCTAAGGCAAAGCAAAGGGCCGGCACCGTTTTCCTCAACATCGTTCGCCGAGGTTATCATATAATTGTAGTGAAATCAAACCGCTTGGGATGGTAACAGCCGACGACGATATCCGATTTATGCGCGAGGCGCTGGCGGCGGCATGCAAGGCCGCGGCCGTGGGCGAAGTGCCGGTGGGCGCGGTCGTCGCCCGGGAGGGCGAAGTTATCGCCCGCGGCCGCAACCGAACCGAAGAGGTCCGCCAGGCCGTAGCGCACGCCGAGATAGAGGCCCTCCGCAAGGCGAGCGCCGCGGTGGGCGACTGGCGTCTGAGCGGGTGCACCCTCTACGTTACACTCGAGCCCTGCCCGATGTGCGCCTTCGCCGCGGTCCTCGCGCGCCTAAGCCGTATCGTCTACGGCGCCGCGGACGCCAAGTTCGGCGGCTGTGGCTCCGTCTTGGACGTCCCCGCGGGTAATTTCAATCACCGCGTCGCCGTCGAGGGCGGCGTGCTCGCCGCGGCCTCCCGCCAGCTCCTCCAGGCGTTCTTCCGCGAGCGGCGGCCGGCGAAGTAGGGACGCCCGCCGCAAGTTGACCCGATAATTCGCGTTTGGTATAATAGTATATAAACGCTATGAGAATCGCGTTCGTATATCCTCGTTTTCGATGGCTCGAATACAACGGCCTGGCCGAGCCGCTGGGCATCCTTACCTTGGCCGCGATCGCCCGCGACGGCGGCCACAACGTGGACTTTGTGGACTATACCTTATACGATAACCTCGACGAACCGGCGGCACGCCTGGCCGCCGCGGACGTCATCGCCTTCTCGTCCTCCACCGCCCTCTTCGGTCGGACGAAGGAGGTCTTGGCGTTCGCCCGCCAAGTGAACCCGCGCGCGACGTTCATCATCGGCGGCCCGCACGCCAGCACCGCGCCCGCACACGCCCTCGCCGCCGGCTTCGACTACGCCTTCATCGGCGAAGCCGACACGACGATACTCCCGTTCCTCGCCAACCTCGCCGCGGCCCGGGCCGCCGAGACGCCGGGCGTCGCCTACCGCGGCGACGGCGGCGTCGTCCAAAATGAACTCCCGCCGGTCCACGACGACATATCCGACTCCCCCCACCCGGCGCGCGACCTCGTGGATTACGACGCCTACGAGCGCCTCGCGCGCGGAACCTTCGAATACGGCGTCATCTCGAGCCGCGGCTGTCCCTACAAATGCATCATCTGCTATCCCACCCTCGAGACGATATTCCGCGGTCACCGCGAACGGCGCGCCGACGACGTCGCCGCGGAAATAATCGAGCTCATCCGCCAACGCGGCGACGATATTAAAATATACTTCAAGGACGATATGGTAACGCTCCACGACGTGGCGTGGTTCGACACCTTCGCCGCGGCTTGCGCCCGTGCCGGCGTCCGGCCAAAATGGCACTGCAACGCGCGCGTGGACCGCGTGGACGCCGACGTGTTGGCCGCGATGAGGCGCGCCGGCTGTGAGTGCGTCTCCTTCGGCGTGGAATCCGGCTCGCCCCGAGTCCTCGCGTTCTACCGCAAGGAGGCGACGCCGGCGCAGGCCCGCGCCGCCTTCCGCTGGTGTCACGAAGTCGGCATCGAGGCGACCGCGAACATATGCCTGGGCGCCCCCCTCGAGACCCGCGCCGACCTCGAGGCGACCTACCGGCACGTCAAAGAGCTTAGGCCCGACGACGTCGCGGTCTACATTCTCACCGCCATCCCCGGAAAAGACATCTACACCCTCGCCGCGCGCGAGGGCTGGCTCGCGGACGATATTACCGTAGAATCGTTCGAGAGCTTCGATACGGCGCGCAACCGCGACCTCGAGCAGAGCAACCTGAAACTCCAACATCTCTCGTTCGACGACATCGTCGCGTATAAGAGGAAGATCCTACGCTGGCGGTCCTGGCGCAAGATGACGTCGCCCGCGAACGTCTGGAAGTGGCTCCGCGAAGCGGTGAGGCACCCCGCCGCCGCGTTCGGCAAGGCGGCCCGCGTCCTCGGGAACATAACGGGCCGGCGCGCCGTGAACGTCGTCGCCCGGCAAACACAGGCGTGCGACGACCTCCTCCTCTCCCGGCCGAACGGCCCGCGGCCTTAATATTATGGAAATCCGCCGGCGCGATTTTTTCAAAAGACTGGCCTTAGCCGCGGGCGGCGCGGCGTTCGCGAGCCGAGACGCGCTCGCCGCCGGCGCGGCGGTGTGGCCCTACGCCCCCTACAAGAACGCAAAGGTCATCGTCTGTAACGGGACCGACTATAAGGCGCTCCTCGGCCAGGCGTTCGCCGAGCTCGGCGGCCTGGATAAATTCGTCCGGCCCGGGAACAGCGTCTTGGTAAAACCCAACATCGCCTGGGACCGCGCGCCGGAATACGCGGCCAACACTAACCCCTTTGTCGTCGCCGCCCTCGTCGAGCTCGCCCTCGCCGCCGCCGCCGCCGAGGTTAAAGTCTACGACTACCCCTGCGACAACCGGCGGCGGACGTACGACGCTAGCGGCATCGCCGACGCCGCGCGGGACGCCGGCGCCCAGGTCTCCTACGTCGACGACGCCCTCGCGAAAACCGTAAAGATTCCCGCCGGCATCGCCGTCAAGAAGGCGACCGTCTACGGCGACGTCCTCCAAACGGACGTCATCATAAACGTCCCGGTCGCGAAGGACCACTCGCTCGCCCGGCTCACGCTGGGGATGAAAAATATGATGGGCATCCTCCTGGAGGACCGCGGCCGCTGGCACCAGCGCCTGAGCGCGAAGCTGGTGGACCTCGCGCAAGTCATCAAGCCCGCGCTAACGGTGATAGACGCGACGCGCGTTATGACCGCCAACGGGCCCTCGGGCGGCGACCTCTCATATGTCAAGCGGCTCGATAAACTCGTCGTAGCCGCGGACGTCGCCGCCGCCGACGCGTATGCCACGACCCTCTTCGGCCTGCGGCCGGTGGACGTGGGCGTGGTAGCCGAGGCCCGCCGCCGCGGCTTCGGCACCACCGAGCTCGACCACATCGCGGTAACGACGGTCGCGGCCGGCTAACGATGCGTCCCGCGGCCTGGATTTGGCTCCGGCGCGCGAGCCAGGTTACGTTCTTCCTCGTCGCCGGTGCCCTCGTCGCGGCAACCACGTATCCCCTCGGGCGCGCGCTCCCCTACGACATCATCCCGCGCTTCTCGCCGCTCCTCGCGCTCACCGCAATGGCCGCGAGCCGGGCGCTCGTCGCCGCTTTCTGGCCGGCCCTCCTCACCGTTGCGCTAACGCTCTTGTTCGGCCGCGCGTTCTGCGGGTGGGTATGCCCGCTCGGCGCCGCGCTCGACGGCGCCGACGCGTTAATCTCGAAGCGAAAGAAGGAGGGCGACAAGCCCCGGCGTCGGCACTGGCGGTTGTTGTTACTCGTCGTCTTGTTATTATTATCCGCGTTCGGTATCGCCGCGGCCGGCTGGCTCGACCCCCTCTCCCTATTCCCGCGGACCCTCGCGGCCGCATTTATCCCTTATGTTACTCTCGCCTTCGACGGCGCGACGCGCCTCCTCTATCGGCTCGGCGTATGGGAAGACGCCGCCGCGGCGCTCCGCCAGCGGTTCTTAGTCGAAAACGTCTCGGCGTTTCCGGGCCACCTCGTCGTCTCCACGCTCTTCGTCGCGATAATCTTTTTGGGGCTTGCGCGGCGGCGGTTCTACTGCCGCTACCTATGTCCGGCCGGCGCCCTTTTGAGCGTCGTCGGATGGGCGTCGCCGTTTGGCCGCCGCGTCTCGAGCGCGTGCTCGGACTGCAACACTTGTCTGCATATTTGCCGGATGGGCGCCATCGGCGCCCGCGGCCGCGCCACCGCAACCGCGGAGTGTACCCTCTGTATGGATTGTCTGGCCGCGTGCCCGGGCGACGCCGTCTCCTTCGGTTTCGGGCGCCGCCGCGCCGCCGATAACCCGACGAGTTGGGCGCCGGCGATGACGAGAAGGGGGTTCCTCGTTACCACCGGCGCGACGCTGGCCGCCTCGCCGGCGGCCTTGGCGCTCGATAGCCGAATAACCCCACACCCGTATTTGATAAGGCCGCCGGGGGCCGTCACAGAAGAGGGAGAGTTCCTCGCGCGGTGCGTCCGCTGTGGCGAATGCGTCCGCGTCTGTTTAACGCAGGGCTTGGTTCCGGTTCACTTCGAGGCCGGCCTTACCGGCCTGTGGACGCCGACGTTGGCGCCGCGGCGGGGGTATTGCGAATACCGCTGTACCCTATGCACCGAAGTCTGCCCGACGGACGCGATAAAACTCCTGAGCGAAGAGCAGAAGAAGAAAGAAATAATCGGCGTCGTCATTATCGACCGGGACCGCTGTCTCCCCTGGGCGGACGATGAGGATTGCAACGTCTGCGAGGAGATGTGCCCCACCGCGCCCAAGGCGATCGAGCTGAAAGGCCCGGGGCGCCTTAAACCCCACGTCGTCGTAGACGAGTGCGTGGGCTGTGGCATCTGTGAATATGCCTGCCCGACCGCGGACCCGGCGGCCATCCGCGTCGTCGGCGACCGCTCGCGCGAATTCGCCGAGATTGTGGCCGGGAGAAGAAATACCTACTTCGGCCAAGGCCGCGAGCCGCAAGGGCGCCGGGAGGTGAACGTTAATTGAGCGAAATAGGTAACGGGTTGAAAGAGGGCGACGCGACCGGCCGGTTCGTCGTCCAGGAGCACTACGCCAGCCGCCACCATTTCGACTTCCGCCTCGAGCTCGACGGCGTCTTAAAATCGTGGGCGGTGCCGAAGGGCATCTCGACGACGCCGGCGGAGCGCCGCCTCGCGCTCGAGGTCGAAGACCACGACGTAGCGTATATCGACTTCGAGGGGGAGATAGAGGAAGGACGTTACGGCGCCGGCGAAGTTAAGATTTGGGACCGCGGCGACTTCCGCCTCGTCAGCCGGAAGGACGATAAGTTAGTCTTCAACCTCCGCGGCCGGAAACTAAAAGGCTCCTTCGTCCTCGTCCGGACGAAGAAAGAGTTGTGGTTAATAATGAAGATGAAGAAGGAGACGGGTTAATTCGGCTTAGGACCGGCCGAGTAACGCGGTGATAGCTTCGTTGATGACTTGCGGGTTGGCGCGGCCGCGCGTCTTTTTCATAACGTAACCGACGAGCGCCCCCCGGGCCCGCTCGTTGCCGGCCTTTATGTCGGCGACGGCCTTGGCGTTCGCCGCCGCGGCCTCGCGGACCAGCTCCTCGATAACGGCCGTGTCGGAGACCTGGGCCAACCCCTTGGCGGCCACGATCGCCGCCGCTTCGCCGCCGGCGCTCATCAGTTCCGCGAGGACCTCCCGCGCCGCGGGAACGTTCACTTCGCCCCCGTCAACGAGCGCGAGCAAGGCGGCCAACGCCGCGGGCGTAAGCGCCACGTCGCCGAGCGCCGCGTTCCGTTCCTTGAGCTCGCGGGTAACGTCGCCGACGAGCCAGTTCACTACGGCGCGCGGCTCGCCGGCGTAGGCCGCCGCCGTTGCTTTCAGGAAGTCGAAATACGCCGGCGTGAACGCGAGCATTTCGGCCTCGGCGACGGTCGCGCCGTAGGCGTCGAGGAGCTCGCGGACGCGCGTGGCCGGTGCCGGCCCGAGGTCCGCCCGGGCCGCGGCGACGAACGCGGCCGTCACCGCCACCGGCGGTACGTACGGCTCGGGGAAATAACGGTAGTCGGCGCGGAGCTCTTTGAGCCGCGTGGCCCTCGTCTCGCCGGTCCGCTCGTCGTAATGCAACGTCTGGCGGACTACCTCGCCGCCATCCTTCAGCATACGGACCTGGCGTTCGAACTCGTAGATTAACGCGGCCGCCATCGCCCGAAGCGAGTTCAAGTTTTTTATCTCCACCTGCTCGCCGAGCGCCGTCTCGCCCTTCGGCTTCACCGATATATTGGTATCGATTCGAAAGGCGCCTTTCTCGAGGTCGCAGTCGGAGACGCCGGCCTCGATGAGCGTCCGCCGGAGGGCCACGATATAACGCCGCGCCTCCGCGGGCGAGCGAATAACGGGCTTCGAGACCACCTCCAATAGAGGAACGCCGGCGCGGTTGAAGTCGAGGAGGGTCTCGTCGGCGCGGACGTATTCCTCCTCGTGCACCGCGCGGGCGGTATCTTCTTCGAGGTGAACGCGCTCGACGGCGACGGCGCCGAAGCCGTCTTCGCCCCAATACGCCACGCGGCCCTCGACGCCGATAGCGCCGAAATGCTGACTAATCTGAAAACCCTTCGGGAGGTCCGGGTAAAAATAGTTCTTGCGGTCGAAAGTAACGACGTCGACGATATCGCAATCGAAGGCCAACGCCGCGGCGAGCGCCTTACGCAACGCCACGCCGTTCAACGTCGGCAACGAGCCCGGGTGGCCCAGGCAGACGGGGCACGTCAGGCTATTCGGCGGCGCGCCGAAGTCGTTGGCGCAACCGCAAAATACCTTGGTCCGCGTATTGAGTTGAACGTGGACCTCCAGCCCTATCGTGGCTTCGTATTCTCCCAAGATATTTTACCTTAGCGACGCGTCTCGTCGGGCGCATAGGGCGCGAGGCGCCGCGCGAGCGCCGGCGGAACGTCGGCGGTAACGCGGACGCGGCCTGCTACATATTCCTTATGGACTACGCGGCCGCGCTCGAACAACTCGCTTAAAAGCCGCCCCGGCGAGAGTTCCGCGACGACGCGGACCTCGCGTTCCGCCAATAGCTTATCTATTAACTCCCCAAGGCGCGCGCACCCGGTGCCCGTTGCCGCCGAAATCGCCACCGGCCGGGTGAAACCCATTTCCTCGTAGCGCCGGATGTCGAAGTCGGGAACGAGGTCGATTTTATTGAACGCGTCCACCCTCGGTTTATCCCGCGCGCCGAGCGTCGCCAGAAGCTCCTCGACAACCTCGGCGCGACCCTCGACGTTCGCCGCGGTAACGTCCCGCACGACGACGACTACATCCGCGACGCCGATCTCCTCCAACGTTGCCCTAAACGCGGCGACCAAGTCCGAGGGAAGGTTGGCGATAAAACCAACGGTGTCCGCAAAGAGAACGACCCGGCCCGAAGGGAGCTCGCCCCGCTTGATGAAAGGGTCGAGCGTCGCGAAGGGAAAGTCGCCGACGAGCGCCGCGGCGCCGGCCAACCGGTTGAACAGCGTCGTCTTACCGCCGTTCGTATAACCGACAAGGGCGACCAGCGGTAGACCAGCCCGGCCGGCCCGTTCCAGCGAGCGCCGCCGGCTTATCCGCTTTATCTTTCCCTTGAGCGAGGCGATCCTCTTCACGACCCGGCGCCGGTCTTTTTCGAGTTTGGTCTCCCCCGGACCCCGCGTCCCGATACCGCCCGCGGTCCGGCTTAACTCGCCGCCCCACCCCCGCAAACGCGGGAGCTCGTATTCGAGTTGCGCCAACTCGACTTGCAGTCGCCCCTCGCCGGTGCGGGCACGCCGGGCGAATATATCCAGGATAACCGCCGCCCGGTCCACGACGCGGACGTCGAGTTTCTCTTCGAGGTTCCGCTGTTGGGCCGGCGAGAGGGCCTCGTCGAAGACGACTAAGTTAGCCTCCAGCTCTTTCGCCTCGGCGCCGACCTCTTCGGCCTTGCCGCGCCCGATCAACAACGCCGCGTCGGCCTTCCGCCTCTTTTGTATCACGCCGCCGCACACCTCAACGCCCGCGGCGATAACCAACGATTCCAGCTCGGAGAGCGACTCCTCCGGCGTGAGGGGCGAAGAGCGACGCCAATCGACGCCCACAAGGTAAGCGCGCTCGGCGGCGAAGCGGTCGACGTCCTCGGCCCTAACAGGCACCGGCGGCCACCTCCCCTAATTCCTCCAAGTACGCGCGCACGCCTTCGCGCCACCGCGGCATCGGCCGGCCGGTAAGGTCCGCGTAGCGCGAGCAATCGAGCGCCGAATACGCCGGGCGCGACGCCGCCTGCCCCAGCGCCGCGCTCGGGACCGCCGTGAGGGGAACGTCCCGGGCGGTCACCGCCAAAACCTCGGCGGCTACGTCGAACCAACTCGCGACGCCCGCGCCGGCGATATGGATAATGCCCCGATAATCCAGCTGGAGAAGACGCATTATCGCCCAGGCGAGGTGGCCGGCGTAGGTGGGCGAACCGCGCTGGTCGGCGACGACGTCGAGACGTTCGCCGCGTTTCGCCCGAGCAAGGACCTTGGCGACGAAGTTGGCGCCGCCGACGCCGAAGAGCCACGCCGTCCGCACGATGACGTAGTCGTTGTGAGCGGCGGCCACCTGGCGTTCCCCCTCGAACTTGCTCGCGCCGTAGACGCTCCGCGGCCCGGGCGCCGCGTCTTCGCCGTAAGGCTCCCGGCTCGAGCCGTCGAAAACATAGTCCGTGCTCAGCTGGATTATACGCGCGCCCGATTCCGACGCGGCCGCGGCGACGATACCCGCCCCCTCGGCGTTCACGCGGAAACACAACCCGCGCTCCCTCTCGGCGTCATCCACGCGGGTGAAGGCGGCGCAATTAATTACGGCTGACGGCCGTTCCCGGCGAACGAAATCGCGGACGGCGGCGGCGGCGGTAATATCCACTTCCGCCACGTCCGTCCCGACGGCGGGAACGCCCTCACGGGCGAACGCCGTTAGGAGCGCCCGCCCGAGGATGCCCCGATGGCCGGTAACCCAAACTTTCACGCCCTCATCGTCCGCCGTATTGGCGTTCGTAATATTCGTCGAACGCGCTCCCCTTCAACGGCCGCCACCAATCTTCGTGCTCCACGTACCAATTCACCGTTTGCTCCAGGCCGGCGTCGAACGCCGTCGTCGGCGCCCACCCCAACGCCCGTATCGCCCCGCACGTGAGGGCGTAACGCCGGTCGTGCGCCGGCCGGTCCTCCACCCATTTAATCAACGTCTCCGGCTTCCCGAGGACCCGTAAGATACGGCGCGTAACGTCGACGTTCTCGAGCTCGCACTCGCCGCCGATATTATAAACTCGCCCGGTTTCTCCCCGCTCTATTAATAACGCGAACGCGGCGCACGCGTCGAGGACGAAGAGCCAATCGCGGACCTGGCGGCCGTCGCCGTAGACCGGTAAGGGCTTATCGTCGAGGGCGTTGGTGATAAAGAGGGGAATGAGTTTCTCCGGGTATTGATACGGCCCGTAGTTGTTGCTCGCGCGGGCCACGACGACCGGTGCGCCGAAGGTCTTGGCGTAGGCGCGGGCGAGGAGGTCGCCGCCGGCCTTGGACGCCGAGTAGGGGCTGGAAGGGTCGAGGGCCGCGGCCTCGTCGAAGGCGCCCTCTTCAATGGAGCCGTAGACCTCGTCGGTCGATACTTGGACGAACTTCTCAACGGCCAGCTCGCGGGCGACTTCGAGAAGGGTGAACGTACCGACGACGTCCGTCAGGACGAACTCCTTGGGGAAGAGGATGGAACGGTCTACGTGCGTCTCGGCGGCGAAGTTTATTACCGCGTCGCAGCCGGCCATCGCCTCGCGGACGGCCCGTTCATCAGCGATATCACCGTGGCGGAACGCAAACCGGGGCTTGCCCCAAATATCTCTTAGATTCTCGCGGTTGCCGGCGTAGGTCAGCTTGTCCAATACGACGACCTCGGCGTCCGGCCACCGCGCGAGGGCCAAGCGCGCGAAATTCGAACCTATGAAGCCGGCGCCGCCCGTTACGAGTATTCGTTTCATAGACTTTTACTCCTGGGAGCCGCCCGCGCGGGCCCACATACCTCGTCGGCGACGCCGCGCCTTAGCCTCCGCGGCCCGAAACGTAGCCGCGTATCCAACGTTGGGGTAGACTTCCATCGTCCTCGCCCACCCGGCGCGCACCAGCTCTTCGTTCACGAAAACGTCGCGGCCGTCGTCGCCGCGCACAAAGACATATGCCAACGTCCGGCCGTAGCGGTCGGACCGTTCCCGGTCGTAAGCGAGCCGGAGCGGGCCGCGCGCGAGTAACTCCTGGTTGTAGCGGCGCGCGTCGTCGTAAAAGGCCTCGCCCCGTTCGGGCGCGTCTATACCTATGTAGCGGACGCGGCCGCCGTTGTCCAAACGAATAGTATCGCCGTCCACGACCTCATAGCCGGGCCCGGTCGCGGCGCCGCGCCACCATCCCAGCTCCCGCCCGGACCGCAACGCCACGAGCCCGACGGCGGCAAGGCCGGCCACCGCCAAGGCCACGGCGAAGAAAAATCTACTACTAAAAGAGCGCCGCGGCGTCACCGGCGAACCCCTCCCCCAACATATCCCTCATCATCTCGGCGTTCGTTACCGCTTGCCCGAGCGGATGGTTGTTCATAAAGACGAACGTCTTTTCGGCCTTGGCCGCGACGCCCTTTACGCGAGGGAGCCACGGCGTCAATTCCTCCGCGGCGTAGAGATAATCGTATCGCTCCGCGGCGCGGTCGTGCCGCCACCACTTCTTGGCGTTCCGGCCGTGAAAGCGGAAGTAGCCGACGGAAGAGGTAACCACGTCCGTGGCCGGCATCAATCCCGGAAGCGAGGGTTCGTCCACGTTACAAAAACCTACGCCTAACTCGCCGAGTTTATCATATACGTCGTCCGCGGCCCACGACGCGTGCCGGAATTCGCCCACGAGGTGCATATCGCCGAAGTGCTCGGCCAACCTTTTTACGAAATCCGACGCCGCGGGGGAATACTTAAAGCGCCACGGGAATTGCGCCAGCAGGCAGCCGAGCACGCCGGCCGAGGCTATCGGTTCCACGCCGCGCCGGAAGTCCGCGGCCGATGCCGCGGTCAGCTCGCCCTCGTGCGTGATCTTGCCGGGGAGCTTGAACGTGAACAGAATGCCGGGGGCCTTCCGGCGCATCGCCGCGGTTGTCCGCGCCGCCGGCATCCGGTAATAAGTAAAGTTCACCTCGACGGCCCTAAACCGCCGGGCGTAAAAGGCGAGCATATCGCGGTCGCGTATCTTCGGCGGGTAAAAAGGGCCTTTCCAGTCCTGATACGAATAACCCGACGTCCCCACGAATATTTTCGATTCGTCCTGCGGCAATATTCGCTTCCCGGCCCGGGCGCCGGCTTCGGTCGCCCCGAGCCTTAGGGCGTCGCGCTCTCGCCCGTCAGCGGGTCCACGCCAGCGTACTTCAATATCTCCGCAATCGTAATCCCCTTCAACTTTCCCACGACCGACGCCGAAGCGACCCACCCGGTATCTTCGTCCGCGGCGAAGAACGCGTTCGCCCATTCCTCGGGCAACTCCCCCAAACCGAGCTCCTCGCGCCGTTGGGTCAAATTCGCTTTCGCTTGCTCGCCGAGTTCGGACTTGGCAACCTTATCCACCTGGTCCGTATACGTCGTCCGCTCGTCGATAAAAGCTGATATTTTATCCGGCGGGACGACGTCGCCGAAGTTCACCCGGCGGGCGAGGGCGCCGGCGAGTTCGGCCGGTAACTCCTGGCGGGCATAGAACACCGCGGCGCGGCGGGCGTCGCGCGTCGCCGTCTCCCGCACGACGTACGTCAACGCCTTCTCGCGGGCGTAGCTCGCCGCCAACGTGAACGGCGTCGCGACGATATCCTCAAACTTCTGCCGCCAGCGGGGCGCGCTCGGCGACGCCGCGTCCGTCAATAGCTTGAGGTACTTGACCGCCCACGGGTAATCCAACGGCGGCTTCGCGAGGAGGAGAGCCAGCTCGCCGCCGGCGACTTTATCCAATCCCCCTTCCTCGATAACCGAGCCGCGCGGGTATTCGGCGACGACCTTGTGAAGCCACGGATACGCCGCGTCCGCCTTCCGCTCGGCGAGGTACGTGCGGGCGACGCCGAGATAAGCGTCGTCGCGATACGGCCCGCGGTGATACTTGACGACGGCCAGATAGGCGTCGCGCGCGAACGGGTATTTCCGCGCCGGCATCAACTCGCCGTCGGCGGCGGCGAGAACGCGCGCCGCCTCCCGCGGCGACATCTTTCCAAAAGTAACCCGACAGCTGAGGTCCGAGGAAATCTTTATCGTCTTGACATTGAGCGCCAGATACAGGCCGCCCGCGGCGGCGGCCAATATCACCGCCAAGACTAAAATGCCGTATATTTTCTTCCTCGTCACCATATCGCCTGCAAATTCAGCTCGTTATGTCCTCTTTGTTTGCGCCGGTCGTCGCGACGAGGTTGGAGGCCCGCAAGAGCGACGGGAACGTCCCGGCGTCCGTCCACCACCCGTTCAACGTCGCGAACGCCATCTCGCCCCACTCGATATAACGGTTGTTGACGTCGGTTATTTCGAGCTCGCCGCGCGCCGAGGGCGCCAGTTCCCGGATAACGTCGAAGACGCGCACGTCGTAAAGGTATATGCCGATGACGGCGAGGTTGCTCGGCGGCGCGGACGGCTTCTCGATTACCCGCAGAACGCGCTCGCCCTCGACCTCGGCGACGCCGAAACGGCTCGGCGCTTCCACCTCTTTTAGAAATATCTTGGCGCCGCGCGGCGCGGCCGCAAAATCGCCGATGGACTTGTTGACGTTGCCCTCGATTATGGTGTCGCCGAGGATGACCGCGACGGCCTCGCCGTCGGCGAAGTCCTCCGCGAGCGCGAGCGCCGCGGCGATGCCGCCCGAGCCCTCCTGGTAGGCGTAATGAAAGCGCTTGAGGCCGAACGCGGCGCCGTTGCCCAAGAGCCGCAAGAAGTCGCCGGCGAACTCGCCGCCGGTAACGACCATAATATCCTCGATGCCGGCCTGGACGAGCGTCCTGAGCGGGTAATATACCATCGGGCGGTCGTAGACCGGCAGGAGGTGCTTGTTCGTCACCTTCGTTATCGGCATCAGGCGGGAGCCGGTCCCGCCGGCGGTAATAACGCCTTTCATTTCGCCCGCAACCTCCGGCGACGAGAAACATCGCCCGTAACTTTTCCTCAGCCGCTCGCCGGGTCCGCGTCGCCCCAATCGTAGGGGACGGCCGGGTCGTCGTAGGGACGCCTCAGCTCGTCCGGCCGCTCGTAGTTATAGAGCTCGGTGGGGATATTTACGATGTGCGCCGGCCGGCCGCCCTCGGCCTTGAAGCCGTGATAGACGCCCGGCGGGATAATTATCAGGACCGGCGAACTCTCACCGGCCAAAACCTCCATAACGTTCCCCTGGGTGGGCGAGCCGTCCCGGCCGTCGTAGAGCGCCACCCGCGCCTCGCCGGCGACGACGGCGAAGTGGTCGGTCTGCCGCTCGTGAGCGTGCCACGCCTTGACGACGCCGGCGCGGGCGACCGTAACGTAGACCTGGCCGAACTTTTGGAAGTGGGCGTCGTCGGCCCGCAATATCTCCATAAGCCAACCGCGCGCGTCGCTCAAGCGGCGGAGCGGCTTGACGAACACCCCTTCGATATGTTGCGTAACCATAGACGCCAACGAAGCCGACGATAACTACTTCGCGCGGGGCAACGTCTCGTGTTTGACCAAGGCGCCGGCGAAGTAGCCGACGACGCCCCGGCTCGAGTCGCCGGTAACGTCGCCCGAGTTCTTGTATTCGAGCGCCACCGCGTCGGTCGCGCCCAGCTCGCGGCCGGCCCATAACGTCGCCGCGACCGGCCCCGGCGCGTCGATCTCGAAAGCCCCGTCGCGTTCGCCGGCGAATATCGCCGCGGCGTCGAACTTCTTAAACGCCGCGATATACGCGCGGTCGAGCTTCACCGCCTTATCGTAGGGGTAGTAGTGGCTCAGGTCGCAGGTCGTAATAATAAGCGTATCGCCGCGTCGTTCTTTAATAACCGCAGACAGCGCGCGGGCGAACCGCTCCGCGGCGCCGGCGCCGTGCTCGCAGAAGATGAACGGCGCGACGCGTGCCTCGGGAAAAAGCGTCTGGACGAAAGGCAATTGGGTCTCGAGCGAATGCTCCTTAGCGAAAGGGACGTTGGTAAAGCGGACGTCCTCGCACCGCTCGGCGACCGCGGCGACGAACGCCGTATCCACCGGCGCGACGCCCAGCGGCGTCTCGAAGCCGTCGAACGTAGGCGCCGCGATCTCGGGCGTGCTGCAATAATGGCTCGGGCCCAACAACACTACCGTAGCGGGTTCGCGCCCCTGAAGCTGGCGATAGGCTACGCCGGCGACGCCGCCCGAAAACTGATAGCCGGCGTGGGGCGTGAAGACCGCGACTACAATTGCCGCCGGCACCTTCTGTTCCGCCGCGCCTATATACCCTTCCACCGCGGCGGCGAGGGCGTCGCGCTGGCCCGGGTAGAACGCGCCGGCGACGTTCGGCGGCTTGATAACCAGCTTCGCGGCGTCGCCGGTCGCGGCGGCGGGCGGCGCGGCTTTTTCGCCTCGGCAAGACGCGACCGCAACCGCCGCGAGCAAGGTCCACGCCATTAAGGGTTTCGCGGACACTTCGTTAGAACGAACTCTCGAGGGCGACACGCAACCCCGAGAACGGCGCCTCCTGTTTGCACACGCCGCTGGAGCAGACCCAGCCGCCGCGGCGCGAGCCGTAGCCGATCGTCAGTACGTGGTTTTGGAAGAGCTCGTGATACCACGTTAGGCGGAGCTCGCCCCAGAGCCAATTGTTCTTCATACGGTAGACCGGCGGGATGCCGGCGAGCGGGTCGCCGGGGTCCACCGTTTCCTGGACTCGTTCCGTCGAATCCTCGTAGTCGAGCGTAATGCCGAGCCAGGACGAATAGGTATAGCCGCCGCCGATGCGGTTATCTATAAACTCCTCGTCCACCGTATAGCTCATTCGGCGCTCCCGTTCCACTTTCGCGAAGAACGAATGGTCGTCGAAAGGCGTCCAGCTAACTTTCGCGGAAGGTATCCGCCGCATTTCGCCGGAGCGCAACGCCCCGAGGTATAACACGTCCGCCAAATACTCGAAGCCGGGCTCTAAGACTACATCTACGTCGCCCGGGAAGTCGTAGCGGAGCTTGGCGAAATATTCCTTGACCATCTGCGTCTTTTCGGTCTGTTCCCCCACGACGTCGTCCGCGTAGCTGTAACCGCCGCGTATCCGGAGGTCCCGCAACGGCGTCGCCGTAGCCTGGACGAAATAGCCCCATTCGCCGGGGCTTAAGCCGGTCGCGCCGGTTATCATCCGTGAGTCGTAGGAGACCGGCGGCGGGTTGTCGTAGGGATACGCCAAATCCTCATATTGCTTATATTCGCCGGAAATGCTTACGCGGGGGAGGTAACCGTTTAGGATGGCGTAAAGGCCGTGGCCGCCGCTATTGTCGGCGGCGGCGAAGTTATAGCCGGCGCGGGTCGCGTATTCCGCGTAGGCGTCGAAGTAACGCCAGCCACCGCCCAAGCCGCCCGAATATAACTTCTCGTCTTCCATCGGGTGTTCCGGCAAGGAGACGTTCTCCACTTTGGCCTGGACCGCGGACCCGGTAAGGTAGAGGAAGTCGACCGGCCGGACCGTAAGTTGGCCGCCGGCGACGCGGTCCGAGCCCTCTTGCAATTCCTCGTCGCGGACGTTCCGTCCCCACAGCGCCGTAACGTCGCCCCACTGGCGGCCCGCAAAGGCGATATGGGCATCGGCGACGCCGCCGTCGAGGCGTTGGTAGACGTCGAAGTCCCGGTCCTCGTAGGAGCGGAGCGTTAGGCCTTTCCCGAAAGTCTTGTCGAAAGTGCCCGCGCGTACGTCGAAGATGTCGTCGCGGTAGCGACCGTAGCGCTGAACGAGCTCGTTCCCTTCCGGGTAGATGCCGCCCCGGGTCTCGAACGCCGGACGGCGCGGGTGGTCGAACTCGGCCTCTATCCCCGCGGCGAAGCGCCACGCCCACACTTCCGTCTGGAGAATATCCCAGGTCCACCGGCGGCCGTCCTCCTGCTGGCGCAGAAAAGTTGCTTCGTTGGCGCCGTTGACCGCGAGCCAATCGTTCACCGTCATCGCGGCGACGCCCGCCACACTCGCCCATAACGCGATGATAACCCACTTAGTCAAAATAGAGCCTCCTGCTTAGTCTTCGTTGGCTTCGTCCGGCCCGGGGACACGCGCGGCGAAGAATTTCTCAATCTCGGCCTTCAGTTTCTTCTCGTCGCCCTTCCGGTAACCGCTATGTTCCCAGATTACGTCGCCCGCGGCCGTAACCAGAAAACTATAGGGGACGCCGGGGACGCCGAGGGCCCTCTGGAGCTCGCCGTCGATATCCAAGAGCGACTCGAAGTCGAAGCCCTGTCCTATGAAGTAGGGCTTCACCTGCGACGACGTGCGGGCCGTATCGGTCGAGACGGCGACGACGCCGAAGCCGTCGTAATCGCGCGCGAACTTGTTAATCTCGACGAGCTCCTCTTTGCACGGCTCGCAGGCGGTGTTCCAGAAGATGAGAGCAATAAGCTCGTATTCCTTGGCGTAGTCGTCGAACGTCTTCTTCTGGCCGTCGACGTTCTTTATATTGAACGCCGGGACCGTCTTGGCGGCCCACGTCGGCGCCGTGGTGGCGAGTATCGCAAACGCCGCCGCGACAATAATAATAGTCCTCACGGAGAACCTCCTTCGTCTTTCGCCTCGCGCCCCGTAGGGGCGAAGGTCAGTTCGTATATCTCGCCGGTCGCCTCGAAATGCGCGTAATCCAATAAATATATCGTGCGTGTCGGAAACAACTTCGCCAACTCGCCGTTCCGTTCGCCGGAGTCCCGCGCATATATCACCGGCTAGTCGAAAAACGGCGAGCACGGCGTGGAAGAAAAACACCACCGGCGCGGCTTAATAATGACTACAGCGTTCGAAAGCCCCAACGCCGCGACGGCCCGCCGCACGTCCGCGTCCGCCCACCGCGCGACGTTATCCCACGGATACCCGGCGTACCGCGTCCTTATCTTAGGTAAATATACGACGCCGTTAATTACAAGCAACGCCACGAGCAATAGCGCCGCCACGCCCTCGCCCGCCCTCGCGAACGCCCGCGGCGCCCGCGTCGCTATTATAACGAAAAACTGCGCCGTTGGGAACAATAATGCGAACCACGCGCCGTAATAATAACGGGCGCCGAAGGTTATGCCCACGTTCTTTACGAAAATTTGGGCGACGAAGTTCGCGAGAACTACGCCGTAGAGGGCTTTTTCGAAATCGCACGGACGCGGCTTGAGGAACAAACGAACGAACGCCGGCGCCAAGCAGACCAGCGGCCACCCGAAACTATCGGTCGATAACACGAAGAGGTTACGCGCCCACGACGAGAGCGAGTCAACGGGCGTATTGTAATCGTCGAAGCCGAAGTGCGAAATGATCGAGAAGAACCGCGGCGGGACGAACGGATTGCCCGTTTGGAGGCGGTTATAGATGAACCATAAAGAAAGGACGCCGGCTAAGGAGACGCCGAACCACGCCCACCGGTTTCGGCCCCGGAAGGCGCGCCGGCGTCGCCAGAGATACCACGTCAGCGGCGCCAGCCCTACAACGGCGCTATATTCCCGGGCGAGGAACGCCGCGCCCGCGGCCAGCCCCAACGCCCCCCACCACCGCTCGCCGCCGCCCTCGCCGACGCGCACACAACACCACGCCGCGAGAGCGAAAAATAAAAGGAACGTCGCCTCCGATTCGTACGATGCTTGGACGACAAGAAAAAAAGGTGACGCCGCGGCGAGGATGACGGCCACGCCGCCGCCAAAAGGCCCCAAGACCCGCCACCCGATACCGAAGACGGCGAGCAGAACGAATATCGGCGCGAGCGCCGCCGGCACCAACTTCGCCCACCCCAGCTTCGCTCCCACCATAAGGAGAAAGGGGTGGAGCGGCGAATACATCGAGAACCACCGGCCGTCGCGGATAATCTCAATCTTAGTCGCGAAGAATAAGTTGTCTAAGTCGCCGTCCGCGGCTAAGGCCGGCGCCGCGAGCCGGCCCCGGGCGAAGACCTTACTCTGGAACAGGTACGTCTGCTCGTCGATCTCAAGTGCGCGGTTACCCAATACCGCCGAGGCGAAGTAGATTACGCCCAACGTCGATAATGCGATTACGACGGCGACGAACCACCGTTGGCTCAGCAATCCGGCGAGCCGAAGCGCCGCCCGCGGCGCGAGCCGCGCGAACGCTACGGCCCAGAGCAACGCCGGCGTTACAACGACCACCGCGAGCCGAAGCCAAACGCCCGGGTCGCCGGCGAGGTCCCACCGGCGGTAAAAGAACGACACCCACGCTCGCCGTTCGTCGCCGAGGGCGTCGAAGACGGCCTTCAGGGCCGGGACCCGGTAGGAGGCGGCGTAAAACGCCGCGGCCGCGGCCGTCGCGACGGCGGCCCATACAACCGCGCGCAACGCGCCGGCTCTTCTATCCTTCACTCGCCCGGACATAACCGTAGACGTCCTTAAATCAAACGTAAAATTAGCAACTGGCCCCTACGCTGTCAACGATTATACACGTGAAATACAGCGCGTAATACCACGAGGGCGGTACGATGGGCCAATTTATGTTCACTCGCGTACCTCCCACCGGCCGCCGTTATATTCGAGAAGAACCGTCTCGGCGCCGGAGCTGAAGAGGAGGCGTGCCCCCGCCGCCGCGCGCGGCGGCACCGTATCCACCAATATTAGCTCGTCGTCGAAGAATACGGTATTTACCGCCTCTCGATACCACGGCACGACGCCGTCGTAGCGCCAGAGGTAGAAGGGCTTAGACAAGCGCCGGTATTTTTGTATCTCGGCGACGCCCAACCGCATCTTCGCCCCGGGCTCGAGGTAGCGCGGCGCGAGCGTTCGGATATAGCGGCCGTTCATATATACAAAGACGGCCAACACGGCAACGATAAGGGCAAGCGCGAGCCGGCGCCGCCCGAGCCGCGCGGCCACCTCTCGGGCCGCCGCCGCGGCGAAGAGCGCGAAGCCGAACGCCGGAAGGAAAAGATACCGCGGCATCGCCCGGGCGACATCCACCCGCCAGAAGATGAACGGCGCGAACGTGACGACGAGCCACAGGAACGCGAACACGAGCGCCCGGCGGCGTCGGAGGAAGACAAACGCCGCCGCCCACGCCGTAGCCCAGACGAAAACCTTGAGCGGCGCGACGCCCCCCACCACCGGCGGCAACGCCGCGGCTAAGAGGTAAAATACCCCCTGGCTTAAATTCGCAAGGGCGTGGCCGCCGAACGTATATTTTAAAAGGTTCGGCGCGTCGGCGCGAGATATTTGCAGGAAAACGTCGAGGGCGACGTACGCCCCGGTTATCGCGGCGAGGGGGATAAATACCCGCCACCGGCCCGGCCTTCGCCGCCGGCCGAAGATAGCTTCATAGAGCGCGAGCATCGGCACGAGCGACGCCGACGACTCCTTGGACGCGTGCGCGAACACAACCGCCGCGGCGAGAAGCGCGAACGACGCGGCGCCGGGCCGCCGAACGTAACGGAAGTAGGCGAGAAACGCCGCTAGGAAGAAGATGCCGCACAAGAGGCCGGTCGCCCCGGCGGCGAGGCAATAGACCGTTTCGTAGGGGTAAAACGCGGCGCCCGCTACGGCCGCGGCCAAAAGCCCCCACCGCCGGCCGCCCATAACGCGCGCCGCGACGAATGCGAACAATACGACGTTCAGGAGGAATAGGCCGGCGCCGGCGACGTAGTAACCGGCCGGCGTCGCGCCGAAGACGCGCGAAAGGCCGGCGAAGTAGAGATGGACGACGGGCCGGGGAAAGCCCTGGACGAACGTCGTGAGGGCGTAGAGGGGCGACGCCGCCCGTCGGGCCACGGCGAGGTAGAGGAGCTCGTCGTCGAAGAAGAAGTTACCGAACGCCGGCGCATAGGCGAGGGCGAGGTAGAAACCTACGGCCCCGGCCCCACCTGCGACGGCGAGACAAAAACGGAGGCCGCCTGTGGGCGGCCTCGGTGACGTTTGCGACATTGTATCTGCGGCGGGACCCACTCGACGTCGGCCTTTGCTCCCTTAGCCGATATACAGCTTCTTAATCCGGCGGCCGGTGAAGTAGTCGAAGATACCCTTGGTAACGACGAGGGCGGTGAACATCGAGGCGCCGAGGCCGATGGTGAGCGTAACGGCGAAGCCGCGAA
>CAZJNB010000007.1:0-21855 GCA_964547385.1 uncultured bacterium | reverse complement strand
CCGCTACGGCCTGCAGGCCGGCGTCTTCACCCGCGACATAGGCCGGATACGTTACGCCTACGAACACATCCGCGTAGGGGCCGTCGTCGCGGGCGACGTGCCGACCTTCCGCATAGACCATATGCCCTACGGCGGCGCCAAGGAATCCGGCATCGGCCGGGAAGGGCCGCGGTATGCCATCGAAGAATACACCGAGCCGCGGATGCTCGTCTGGGGCGACTTCGGCCGCTAAGCCTTTACGAGCGGCGCGGCGGTAGGAGGCGCCAATATATAAAGAAGAGGGGGAGCGACGCGGCGCCGGCGACGAGCGCGGCCGCGACGAGCCGTAGAATATCCGAGCCGGCCAAGGAAACGGCGCCCGGCGCGAGCACGAAGATAATAAGGGAAAGGACGCCCTGGGCCAACGCCGCGAGGGCGGTGAGGGCCGCGGGAACGAGGAGGCTGTTCTCGTAGATGCGGCCGCGGAGGGGGGCGTAGGCCGCGGCGGTCAACGTCGCGACGAGGGCGCCCAGCCCCACCGGGCCCCACCCGAGGAGGTCCGACGCAAGGCCGAGGACGAAAGCGAAGAACAAAGAGCGGATGCCGCCTACGGCGACGGCGAGGTAGACGACGGTCGCGAGGGTAAGCTCGGGCACGTACGGCGTTGGCAAAAAACGGGGCAATACCGCGCGGTGGATATACACCACGAGAGCGATGACCGCTGTATATCGGAGGAAAAGTCGCACCGCGAAGTAACTGCTGGCGCCCCGGCCGGGGGTGCCGCGTTATTCTAACAACTCGGCCGCCGCGGGGCAAGGCGTATAATAAAAAAGGGAGCGCTGGGCCGCGCTCCCTACACTTTACGTAAAGGTCGTTACAGGATACCCGCCAAAGTCGTCGCCAGGTTCTTCGAGGAGTCGATCAACGCCGGCGCGTCGGTCCCGATTTGCCCGAGGGCCGCCTTGCCCTGGTCGAGTTGGTCCTTTTTATCTTTGAGGCTCGCCGCGGCCATAGGGTTGCTCGATATCTGGCTCGCGACGTCGGTCAACGCCTCGGTTACTTTCGTCAGGACGGTGGGGACGGCTTCGGTGAGCGCCTGGAGGTCGTTGGGAATTGTCGCGATCGCCTGGGCCTGCTCCTGGAGCGAGGCCTTCTCTTCGTCGGTGATGGCGTCTTTGATCTCGGCGAGCTTCGACAGGTCGCTGGTAATGTCGGCGATGCCGTGCGCTTCGGCTATCGCCGCGACCGTCTGTTGACACCCGTCTACCTTCGTCTTCGCCGTTTCGAAGTTCTGCGACAGCTCATCCATCGCGGCTATGGCTTCGTCGATCTTGGTAGTATCGATGCTACCGCCGCCGCCGCCGGGGAGGCCGAACGCGCCCGCCACCGTGGCCGCGGCCAGGGCGACGCCGCACAGCGTTACGAGGTACTTCTTCATTACTCCTCCTTAGGATTAAAAACTGTGAAAATAATTACGGTTTAGTTACCCTAACATTTTCCGGGTTTATTGTCAACCGCGAACGAGCTTTAGCCGGAAATACGCCACGCCTCGGCGTCTTCGGCGCGCTCGCCTTCGGCGGGGGCGGTCCCCAGCTCAGCCGCGGCCGACCATACGCGGGCGACGGCGCCGGCCCGGGCCCGCGCGTCCGAGTAGCGGAGCGTAAGCGCCGCGGCCGCGGGCCAATCTTCCCGGCGCGCCGGCCGCAGGAGCGTAACCGGGCTACCCACGTCGGCGATTTCGAAAGCGACGGCGCCGTTACGTAAATAACTCAGGAGCTTCTTGTTCTCGACCTCGTTCCGGCCCACGACTACTTTGGCGGCGGAGGGGAGGCGGAAGTGCCGGCCTATGCGGAGGAGGTTGATGTGCGCGAGGGTGTCCTCACCGTGGGCGAAGGCGTCGGCGACGCGGGCGGCGAAGTTCTTGTCGGTAAGCAGGCAGCCGCCGGCGGGGCAGGGGTAGTCGGTCAGGCCGAAGTGGCTCGCGAGCTCGAGCTGGGGCTTGCGGGAGCGGCCGCGGAAGGCGAGGAGTCGGGCCCTGTCCACAACCCCTTCCTTTTCGGCCGCGGTGGGCGGAAAGAGGTGCGCCGAGAGGGGCCGTAAAAGTTCGCCCTCGAGGCCGGCCTCCTTCTCGATAAGCCGAAGGGCGGCGCGGTGTTGCGACATCGGCCTTTGCCCGAGGACCTCGCCGGTGAAGCAAAACGCGGCGCCGCGTTCCCGCGCGAGGGCCGCGGCCTTCTTTAATATATATATGCGGCAATCGATACACGGGTTCATCCCGCGCCCGCGGCCGTGGCGGGGCGCCTTTACGACGCCGATATACTCCTCGCCCGAGAATTCCGTTACGAGCTCGACGCCCAACCGTTCGGCGACGGCGGAAATGCCACAGCCGCCTTTCCGGTTGCAGGTGCAGAAGGGCGTGCGGAGGTTGTAGGCGATAACGCCGATGCCTTGCGCGAGAATGAGCTGGGCGGCGAGGGTGCTATCCAGGCCGCCGGACAACAGGCCGACGGCGCGCGTCTTCTTTGGGGACGCCACCGCGTTAATCCTTCCCGCCGGCCTTTCGCTCGGCCGTCGCCGGGCCCTCTTCTTCCAGGAAGCGATAGACCTTTTCGCCGTCGCGGACAAGGCCGAGTTCTTCGCGCGCGAGTTTCTCAAGCGCGGCCGGGTCGTCGAGGCTCCTCAGCTCCGCGCGGAGCCCGTCGTTCTCCCGGCGTAACTCCGTAAGCTCACCCTGCAGGCGGCGGTTCTCCCGCGCCAACTCACGACTTCGGAGGTAGCCGTGCCCGCCGAAAACGAAGACGTAGACCAAGAACGCCGCGGCGACGATTACCGCGGCCGCGGCGCCCAGCCATCGTCGCCGGCGGCGCCGGACGGCGCCGGCCGTCTCGCCGGTGCGGGCCATTACGCCCCGAAGGACCGGACGGTGCTCGCGCCCGCGAAGAGAGCCGCGGCCCCCAACTCCTCTTCGATGCGGAGGAGCTCGTTATACTTCGCGACGCGCTCGGAGCGCGCGGGCGCGCCGGCTTTGAGCTGGCCGGTGCCGGCGGCGACGGCGAAGTCCGCGAGGAACGTGTCCTCCGTCTCGCCGGAGCGATGGGAGACGACCGCGCTCCAGCCGTGCCGTCGGGCGAGCTCGACGGCGGCGAAGGTCTCGGTGACGGTACCGATCTGGTTCAATTTGATGAGGATGGAATTGGCGGCGTTCTCGGCGATGCCGCGCTCGAGCCGGGTTATGTTCGTTACGAAGATGTCGTCGCCCACCAGTTGGACGCGGCCGCCGAGCTTCGCGGTCATAAGCGCCCACCCGGGCCAGTCGTCCTCGGCGAGGCCGTCCTCGAGGGAGATGATGGGATATTCCTCGAGCCAGCGCTCGTACAATCCTACGACGCCGGCGGCGTCGAACTCCTCGCCGTCGAGGTGGTAGCGGCCGTCCTTATAAAAGGACGAAGCCGCGGCGTCTATGGCCAAAGCGACGTTCTTGCCGGGCGCATACCCGGCCGCCGCTATGGCTTCCAAAATAATTTTGAGGGCGTCTTCGTTGGACGAGAGGTTGGGCGCGAAGCCGCCCTCGTCGCCCACGCCGGCGGCGAGGCCGCGCTCGTGGAGGACTTTCTTAAGGGCGTGGTATATCTCCGCGCCGGCGCGCAACGCCTCGGCAAACGTCGCCGCGCCGAAGGGCATAATCATAAACTCCTGGATGTCGACGTTGTTATCCGCGTGGGCGCCGCCGTTGAGGATGTTGAACATCGGCGTCGGCAGGAGGCGGGCGGCGGCGCCGCCGAGGTAGCGGTAGAGGGGAAGGCCGAAGAAGTCGGCGGCGGCGCGGGCACAGGCCATCGAGGCGCCCAGGATGGCGTTGGCGCCGAGCTTGGTCTTGTTGGCGGTCCCGTCGAGGTCGATGAGGATGCGGTCGACGGCCGGTTGCTCGACGGCGTCGGCGCCCAGAAGGGCCTCGGCGATGGGGCCGTTGACGTTGGCGACGGCCTGCGTTACGCCCTTGCCGCCGTAACGCGCGGCGTCGTCGTCGCGGAGCTCGCAGGCCTCGAAGTCGCCGGTGGAGGCGCCGGAGGGGACCGCGGCCCGGCCCCACGCGCCCGACTCCGTATGGACGTCCACCTCGACGGTGGGGTTGCCGCGGCTGTCCAGGACCTCGCGCCCGAAAACGTCTACGATTATGGTCATAGCTTCCTCCGTTCTTAGTTAATGAAATATTAACACCCCGGCCTCAAAAAATCCAACGTTAATATACGGCGCTCGGAAAATTAAAACGGGCGGCCCGCAGACCGCCCGTCTATTACGCCCGGCGTAGTTAGAAGTTGACGCCCATAAAGAAGTCGAGCCGGGGGACCACCGGTAAGTAGCCGACGGTGTTCGCCGCGACGCCCGGGGCCAGCGACAACGAGAGCCGGTCATTTAGGGCAAGCCAACGCCAACCGAGCAAGAACGCCGGCGTGATGTTGGTACCCGTTTCTGTCTCCCAGCCGTATCCGCCGGAACGGTATATTTCCTTTTTCGGGCTGTAGCGGACGCCTACCTCGGGTTGTAAGAAAAAGCCTTTGGCCTCGCCGCCCGTAAAAACCCGTAACGCCGCCGAGCCGGTGATGACGTTCTGCCATTTAGTGTCGCCGTTGGACATCCACCCCTCGTATCCTTCGGGGCTATAACCGAGGCCGAAGATAAATGAAACCCGGCCCGTTAAAACTCTCCCGTAGCCGAGCACGGGCGAACCTAAAATTATAGGGTAAAACGTAATCACCGAGGGCGCGAAGTAGACCTCGTTTTTGTAGGTAACGGCTGAAGCAGGGCCTAAAGTTACCGCCGACGCCAAAGCCACGGTGCTTAATACGACCGCTATTCGTTTCATTTTCTCACCTCGCGGGTAACGGTTGAACGTGCGTCGTTTTACTTAAAGTCGGCGGTTCTCGTTAGAAGAGGCCGCCGACGTCGAGCCCCACGACAGCGTTAACTTCAACGTCGCCGGCGCCCGGGTCGAAACCGGCCTTTTCGCCCAACGAAGCGCTCGCGCCGGCGGCGGGAGATAAGGTGAGTTTGTCGCTGAGACGGAACCGCCAGCCTACGCGTATTATCGGGAATACGACGTCGCCGCCGTACGAGCCGAACATATCGACGACGTTCGTCGGAACGGCGGCGTCGGCGTAGAGCCAGCCGAAGCCGCCCAGAGGGTAGACCCTCACGCCGGCGGTAAGGAGAAGGGTGTCTATGCCCACGAATAGCGCCCAATATCCGTTGAGGTCGCGCTCGTAGCGTCCTTCCACCCCTAGAGAGCGCTCGCCGCTTCTGGCCGTCAATGGTAACATAGCGTTGTAGAAACCCAAGGATACGTGGTTCCGGTACGCCGGCGCCGCGGCGACGGCCGCGGCCGAAACGAGGGCCAAAGCGATTAAAAGCCGGGCTTTTTTCATAGTTACCTCCAACGTTGCGCCTGCCGTTTTCCCCCACTTTCCCTAAGCAACAATACAAAAAGCCGGCCGAAAAATCAAGGGCGGCCTCGCGGCCGCCCTTATCCTCGTTTTTATGCGGGGCGTTAGACCAGCGCCAACAGCTCTTTGGTCGCCGCCGCCGGGTCGACGAACTTGACGTTGGAGCCGCAGTCGCCCATCATCTCTTTCGCCTTCGCGAGGTCCTCCTTCGCGGCGATTACGAAGACCGGGATGTTGTGGATCGCGCACGGCTTCAGGAGGTCGGTGGCGCAGATATTGGAGCCCTCGAGGGGGAGGAACTTATGGAAGAAGCCCACGACGGCGTCGATGCCGTCCGCCGGGTTTAGGTGGCCCAAATACATCCCGTGGTTATCCCAACCGTTCCCGAGGGGGGCCGTGTCCGCGCCCCGCACCGCGAGCTTGCTCAGCAGGAGGGCGTCCATTCCTCCCATATAACCTATCTTTTTCATTTGCGTGCTCCCTTCTATATGCGAACGCCGCGGGCGTCCGGCTAAAAGACGCCCTGGTCCAACATCGCGTCGGCTACCTTCTTGAAGCCCGCGATGTTCGCGCCTTTGACGTAGTCGCAATATTTAGTCTTCTCGTCGTAGCCATGTTCCATGCACTGGCCGTGGATGGCCGCCATAATGGTCCGGAGGCGCTCGTCGACCTCGTGCCGTTTCCAGGCGTAGCGGAGGCTGTTCTGAGACATCTCCAGGCCCGAGACGGAAACGCCGCCGGCGTTCGCCGCCTTGGCCGGACCGTAGAGGAGCTTGGCCGCCAGGAACGCGTTCACCGCCTCCAGCGTAGAGGGCATATTGGCGCCCTCGGAGACGAGAATACAGCCGTTCTTGATGAGGTTGGCGGCGTCCTTCCCGTTGATTTCGTTCTGGGTGGCGCTGGGGAAGGCGCAGTCCGCGGCGACGGCCCACAGCGGATTGTGGTCCCGGGCCGGGTCTACGGGCGTATAAGTTACGCCTTTGAATTGCTCCGCGTATTCCTTTATCCGGCCCCGCCGGACGTTCTTGAGTTCCATCACGTAGCTGAGCTTCTCGTCGTCGATGCCGGCCGGGTCGTGAACGAAGCCGCCGGAATCGGAGAGGGTGATACATTTGCCGCCGAGCTGGTTGACCTTCTCCACGGTGTATTGCGCAACGTTTCCGGCGCCGGAGACGAGACAGGTTTTACCGTTCATCGAGTCGTCACGCGTTCGGAGCATCTCGTCCGCAAAATACACCGAGCCGTAGCCGGTAGCTTCCGGCCGGATGAGGGAGCCGCCCCAGTTCAGGCCCTTCCCGGTGAGGACGCCGGTGAACTCGTTGCGGATGCGTTTGTATTGCCCGAACAGAAAACCTATCTCCCGGCCTCCCACGCCGATGTCGCCCGCGGGAACGTCCGTGTCCGGCCCGATGTATTTCTGGAGCTCGGTCATAAAGGCTTGGCAGAAACGCATCACCTCGGCGTCGCTCTTCCCCTTGGGGTCGAAGTCCGCGCCGCCCTTGCCGCCGCCCATCGGCAGCGTCGTCAGCGCGTTCTTGAATACCTGCTCGAAGCCGAGGAACTTGATAATGCCGAGGTTGACGGTGGGATGGAAGCGGAGGCCGCCCTTATACGGCCCGATGGCGTTGTTGAATTCGACGCGCATGCCCCGGTTCACGCTAACCTCGCCGGCGTCCGTCTCCCAGGTAACGCGGAACATAATTACCCGGTCCGGCTCGATTATGCGCTCCAGGACCTTCGCCCGCTCGTATTGCGGGTTCGCCGCGATGAAGTCCGCGAGCGAAGCCAATACCTCCTCGACCGCCTGAAGGAACTCGGGCTGGTCGCCGTCGCGCGCCTTCACTCGCTTTAGGAGTTCTTCCATAGATATATCCTCCTTGAATTTGTCCCGCCGGCAAAGCACCTTTTACCGGCAACCCTCTATCCCATCTACGTATACCGCAACCGCTCGGGCCGCGCCGGGAAATCGTGAAAAAGGGAACGGAATTATACTAACGCCGCGTCGGGAAGTCAAGTGTATTTATCGCGGCCCTTTTCCGGCCCCGCGAGGGCGTTTCCGCCGTCGAGGAGCGCGGCGATGCCGAGGAGGACCGCGCGGGCCGCCCGGCGCTCAGTTAATATACCCGAAGGCCCTCAGCGTTTTTCGGCGCGCGGGCGTAATGGGGACTCCCACCGGCGGGACCGCCCCGGCGCGGGCGCGCCCCTTCAACTCGGCAACGCCGGCGCGGCACGCGGCCAAGGTGCTCGCCGCGGCGCGGGCGCCGGCCAGGTTGTGCTCCTCGCCCGGGTCACGCCGCTGGTCGTAAAGGAACTCGCGCGCCAGGCCCTCGTCCTTCAGATAGAAATAGCCGTCGGCGACGACGCCGTTGAGCTCGATACGGTCCCCCCGACCTTTAGGCGTCGCGGGCACGGAAACGTGGACGCCTTCCAGAAGAAGCGGTCGCGCGGGCGGTTCCACCGCGGCGGCCATATACGGCGCCAGGTCCAACCCTTCCCACGCCGCGGGCGCCGGGACGCCGGCCAACGACGCCAACGTGGGCGCGATGTCGAGGACGTTCACCGGCGCGGCTATGGTCGCCGGCGGACAACCCGGGACCTTCATTAGCAACGGGATGCGGGCGACTTCCCGGTGGAGGCCGGCGCCGTGAAGCCATCGGCCGTGCTCCAAAAACTCCTCGCCGTGGTCCGCGGCGAAGACGATGACCGGCGCCGCGTCGCCCGCGCGGGCCGGAATTACGTTCTCGAGCAGGTCCGAGATTACAACATCCATCCGGCGAACGTCCGCGTCGTAGAGCGCCTTCGCGAGCGCGACTTCGGCGTCGTTATAATCGGGTCGAAACGCCGGCGCTTCGGCGATCTTCTTGAAGAAAAAACGTCCCATCGCAACTTCGCGGGCGCGCGCGGGCTTCACTTTATTGAGGAACGGCCTGAGCGCGTTAATATACTCGCGCCGGGGCCGGTTGGGCGTATGGGGCTCCATATAATGGATGTAGAAGAAGCGCGGCCGCCGGCCGAAGAACTTTTGCCAGAGGCGAAGCCTTTTGTTCACGGCGACGCCGCCGGCCGTGGGCGCCACGAACGCCCGGGCGAAGGGCGCGCGCGGCAAGAGCGGCTTCAACATCCGCTCGGCCGCCAGCGCCGGCCCGGCCGCGCGCCGAATACTTCCCGTCGCGGTATCGTCGAAGAGGTCAAAACCCGCGGCCATCCCGCTGCCGCGGCTTACGTTGTGGTTCGCGGATATACCCACCGTCGCGTAGCCGTGAGCGCGCAAGGTCGCGGCCAACGTTACCGTCGTCGCCGGTAATCCTACGGAGTAAGCGACGACGCCGTGGGCGCTGGGGTACGTGGAGGTGAAGAGGGACGCGACCGCCGGCTTCGTCCACGAAGAAGACGTGTAGGCGTTCCGAAAGACCGTCGCCTGCGCCGCGAACGCGTCGAGCGTAGGCGCGAGCCGTTTGCCGCCGTAACAGCCGAGCCGGTCCGCGCGGTAGGCGTCCATTATTATTAAATAGATGTCGGGCCGCGCCGCCTCGCGCGGGCCCGCGGGCCGAAGCGCCAGGAGGTCGGCGCCGATAACCGGCCCTAATAGGATTACGGCCAGCGCCCGTAAAACCCATACCGCCCACGGCCGGCCGACCTTTAGCCGACGCCCGAGCCGCCGGGCCACGATATACGACGACGCCGTTACGGTCGCCCACGCCGCTATCGCCGCCGCGGACAATAGTAGGTCGGCCACCGCCGGCCGCTCCGGGAACCACGGCGCCGTAGCCTTGGTGAACGCGAATAGCGCCGCCGCGCCCCACCCGCCGACGAGGGCCGCCAACAACGCCGGCTTCGCCAACCGCACCGGTCCCCGCCGCGACGCCACTACGTAATACGCGGCCGCGCCGACGCCGAAGACGGCCGCCGCTAAGGCCGCCGTCCACAACGCCTCCGACGACCATAATAATTGATAGAATTGCCGCGGGACGCGCCAGAACGCCGCGGCCGTCGTCGCCGCGGCCAGGATGTATTCGCCCGCCGCGGCCAACACGCCGCCCAGCGCCGCGGCGCCGGCCACGGCGGCTACGTACCTAACGAAATTTCTCACGCCGGCCCCGCGTCGCAGGTTCGTTCCAGCGGCCGTTAGGGATACCAATACCCCCAACAAATCGGGCCCATCGCCGTGGCCTCTTTAAGCGGCTCGAGCTCGAAGACCACGCCCATCATCGTCGGGTCCGGCTGGTAATCCGTAACTTCTATCTTCCGCCACTTCCCGCCCTTGAGGTAACCGACGAAAAGGCGAACTTGGTGGTTGATGAAGCCGGCGTTGCCGCCGCACTTATCCCACGCCTCTTCCGGGAGATAATCGTATATCTTGACCTTGGACGCGTTGAACCCGGGCGTCGCGCCGTTCAACCTCTTCGCGATTACCGGGTCTTGGTCCTTCACGAACTCGTTCCACGTCGCGATGTCCGCGGCCTCCATCGTCTCCGAGAGTTGCACCGTAACAACGCTGAAGCTGGTATCGGGCGTTACGAAAGAGATAACCGCGACGACCCGGCCGTTCTCGTCGGCGACGCGGACGCCCGGCCAGCCGGCCGCCGCGTTATATTCGCCCGTGTACGTCCGCCACGCCCATACGGGCGCCGCGGCCGCGGCGATAACCGTCGCTATTAAAATAAAGGCGTTCTTAGGTCTCACTTCAAACCTCCTCTCTATAACCTCTGAACCTATATAACATAATTCCCGTCGGCCGTAAACCGTGGAACGGCTCGGGCCGGAACCGCCCCCCTACGGCATCGTAGCCCCCCCCGCCTATCGAATCTAAAATCATTGTATTGCAAAGGAGATATAATTATGGTAGATTACAAATTCGCGACGCACCCCGTTCCTATGTTTATACTCTTTTGGTTTGAACAATTCGGCCGCGTCATCCTCTACCTGCTGGAGGACATCGGCGGCACGACGGTCCTCTTCGCGAAGGCCGTCTACTTCGCGTTCGTGCCGCCCGTCAACTTCCGCCGCATCATAAGCCAGATGGTAACCATCGGCGTGGACTCGGTCCCGGTCGTCTTTCTGACCGCGGTCTTCACCGGTATGGTCCTCGCGCTCCAGGCCACCTACCAGATCGCCAAGTTCGGCGCCGACATCTACATAGGCGGCATCGTCGGCATCTCGATGACGCGGGAGCTCGGGCCGGTCCTGACGGCGTTGATGGTCTCCGGCCGCGTCGGCGCCGCCATCGCCGCGGAGATCGGGACGATGAAGGTAACCGAGCAGGTCGACGCCCTCGAGACCCTCGCCACCAACCCGATCCAATATTTAGTGATGCCCCGCGTCGTCGCCGCGGCGCTGATGCTCCCGACGTTGACCGCCCTCGCGGACTTCGTCGGCATCGCCGGCGGCTACGCCGTATCGACCACCTCCCTCGGCATCAACCCGAGCGTGTATATCGAAAAGATGAACATGCTCGTGCAAGTCAGCGACATCCTTGTCGGCCTGTTGAAGACCTTCGTCTTCGGCATCATCATCTCCACCGTCGCGTGCAACCAGGGCTTCAAGGCCCGCGGCGGCGCCGAGGGCGTCGGCCGGGCGACAACCATATCAGTCGTTACGTCGTGTATCCTCATCCTCCTCTCCGATGTCTTCCTCACCGGCCTCTTCGTGGGGGGAAACTATTAAGGCCGCCGCGGACGCGCCCGTCTGCCTTATCATCCGTCTCTCCTCGCTCGGCGACGTCTTGTTGACTTTCCCGGCCCTCGGGCCCGTCGCCGCGGCGACCGGGGCCCGCTTGGCCTTCGTTACGCGCGAAGAATGGGCGCCCGTCGTCCGGCGCCACCCGGCGATATCTTCGGTTTTAACGCTGCCGCGCCGCGGCGCGCCGAGCAACGGCGCCGTCGCCGAGCTCGTCCGCCACGTTAATGAAGACGTTCGCCCCGACATCGTCCTGGATTGGCACGGCGTCGCCCTCTCGCGGTATATCGCCGGCCACGTGCGCACCGCCGAGAAGGCCCTCTACGCCAAATACGCGTTCCGCCGGTGGCTTCTTGCCGCGCTCGGCGTCGACCTCCTCCCCCGGCCCACGCGCCGCGTGTCCGAGCTCTACGCCGCGGCCGCCGCGCGCTGGCACGTACGGGCGCCCGATTGGTCCTTTCGCCTCCCCGCCGACGAAGGCGCCGCAAAACTTTTGCGCGCGGACTTAGGCCTTGACGCCGGGAGGGTCGCCCTCGCGCCCGGCGCCCGCCACCCGGCGAAGGCGTGGCCGGCGACCCATTGGCGCGAGCTGGCGCGTGAGCTGGCGGCCGCGGGCCACCGCCTCCTATTGCTCGGCGACGAGGGCGAGCGGCCTTTGTGTGACGACGTCGCGGCCGCGGCGCCGGGTGCGGTGAACGCCGCGGGCCGCGTCGCCGTCGCGGCCCTCCCGGAAGCCCTTCGCGGCGCGGCCCTATTGGTTACGAACGATTCCGCGCTGGCCCACCTCGCACCGCTCGTGGACGTCCCGTGCCTGGCGCTCTTCGGGCCTACGTCGCCCCGCTTCGGCTTCGCGCCCTGGGGCCGCGGCGGTCGCGTATTATATGCGGGTGTCGCTTGTAGCCCTTGCAGTAAGCACGGCCGGCGCCGGTGTTGGCGAACGCGCCGGTATTGCCTCGAGGACTTGACGCCGGCGCAAGTAGGCGAAGCCGCCCGGGGGATATTGGGGAAGGCGTGACCGAAACACCTCGCGTTCTCGTTATCCAAACGGCGTTTTTAGGCGACGTCGTCCTAACGACGCCGCTCCTGCGGGCCGTCAAGGACCGGTGGCCCGCGTCGCACCTCGCCGCCCTCGTCATCCCGGAGACGGCCGCCGTCCTCGAAGGGCTCCCGTTCTTAGACGAGATAATCGTTCACGACAAACGCGGCCGCGGCCTACGCGAACTCGCCCGGGTCTTGCGAGAGGTCCGGGCCCGGCGCTTCGACGTCGTGATTTCGCCCCACCGCTCGGCGCGTTCGAGCCTTATTGCCTGGCACAGCGGCGCGGCCACGCGGCTCGGCTACGATAAGAGCGCCCTCCCGTTCCTCTATACCGCGCGCGTTCCCCGCGGCGCCGCCGGACACGAGACAGAACGAATACTTGCGCTCGGCGCGAAAATTGGTATAATAGGGGTCGGCGGCCGCCCTTGCTTGGCGGTGCGCCCGGAAGAGAGGGTCGCGGCGCGCCGTACCGCGGGTCGCGGGCCGTTTGTGGTATTATCGCCGTCGTCGGTGTGGGCCACGAAGCGCTGGACGCCCGAGGGCTTCGCCGCCGTAGGCGACAACTTGGCCGGTCAGGGCTATGGCGTCATCCTCGTCGGGACCGCGGCCGACCGGGCTATAACCGGCGCCGTCGCCGGGGCGATGGCCGCGCCGGTCCGCGACCTCGCCGGCGAAACGACCGTTCGGGAACTCGCGGCGCTCATCGCCGAAGCGGCGCTCGTCGTCGCAAACGACAGCGCGCCGGTGCACGTCGCCGCCGCGTTCGATACGCCGACGGTAGCCATCTTCGGCGCGACGGTCCCGGGCCAGGGCTTCGGCCCGCTCGCGAGCCGCGCCGCGGTCGCGGAAGTAACCGGCATAACTTGTCGGCCCTGCGGGCCGCACGGCGGCGCGCACTGCCCTAAGAAGCACTTCCGCTGTATGCGGGACCTACCGCCGGCGGACGTCAACGCCGCGACGGCGAAGGTGTTGGCAAAGACGCCGCCGCGCAAGGAGGTTTAACGTTGCCCAAAAGGACCTATCAACCGTCGCGCCGCCGCCGCGCGCGCGTCCACGGCTTCCGCCGGAGGATGGCCAAACCGGCCGGCCGACGGGTTCTTCGCCGCCGCCGCGCCAAAGGCCGTAAGCGCCTTACGGTGTGATGATGCCGTGCCCGGCGCTCGCCGGCGAGAATTCCGTTTCCCGCGCACCGTGCGGATGCGTCGGCGTCGCGACTTCGCGCGCACGATGCGCAAAGGCCGGTCCGTCGGCCGCCGCGCCTTCGTGCTATATCGCCTCCGCGCCCCCGGCGAGAAAAGGTTATTGGGAATCGTATGCGGCCGCCGCGTCGGCAACGCCGCAACCCGCAACCGCGTCAAAAGGCGGCTACGCGAAATCTTCCGTACCCACCCCGGCGACTTTCGCGACGGCCTCTGGTTCGTCGTCGTCGCGAAGCCGCCGATAACGGCCTTGGATTATCGAAAACTTAATGTGGAAATGGAAGCCGCGTGGGCGGCGCTCGCGAAAGCCGGCGATGTCTAAGGCCCTCGCGAAATTATCGCAAGGCATCGCGGCCCTCCTTATCGCCGCCGTGCGCCTCTATCAATTCACCCTCGGCGTCCTCTTACCTCTGTCTTGCCGCTTCGAGCCGTCGTGCTCCAATTATGCCCTCGAGGCGCTCCGGCGATACGGCCCCGGGCGGGGCGCCGCCCTCGCGGCGTGGCGCATCCTACGCTGTAACCCGTTTAACGCCGGCGGCTATGACCCCGTCCCCTAAGAATCGCGGTAGCCTACTATGAAACTAACCGGCCAACAACGACTCATCCTCGCGCTCTTCCTCGCCGCGGGGACGATGTTCGTATATTCAACCGTCTTTGCGCCGAAGAAGAAAGAAGCCCCCGCCACCGCCGAAACGAGCGCAACCGCCGCCGCGGAAACGGCCGCCGCCGTCACCGGCGAAACGGCCGCCTCCTCCGGCGAAACGGCCGGAACAACCGCCGGCGAAACGGCCGCGACCGCGGCGACGGCGCCGCCTACACCCGACGCCGGGAAAGCCAAAGCCGTCAAGACGGGCGTCCGCGCGACGGTGAAGACGCCGCTCTACGCCGCGACCTTCGAGGACGGCGGCCTGGTCGCTCTCTCCCTCAGCAAGTATCCGCCCGACCCGGACCTGGTGATATTCACGCGCCTCGCCGAAGCGGACCGGCCGCTGTTCGCGCCGCTCGTTACCGCCGGCCCCCAAGCCCGGTGGGAAGTGAACCGGCCCGAGCTGGTCGTAGGCCGGGGCGAGTCCGCCGAGCTCGTCTTCACGTTACGGGACGGCGAGCGCGTCGCCGCCCGCACGACCTTCCTCTTCCACGGCGGCGACTACGAAGTCGCCGCGCGCGCCGTCGGCGCCCGGGCCCAGGACCCGGTCGTCCTCGCCTTGGGTTCCTTCATCAAACACGACGACGACCCCAAGGACGTGCGCGATATATCGTTCGACGCCCTCGTGGACCGCGATAAGGTCCGCGAAAAACTATCCGGCAAAACGGGCACCAAGACCTTCCGCGGCGATATCCCCTGGGCCGCGTTCCGCAGTAAGTATTTCATACTCGCCGCGATAACGCCCCAGGGCGAAGAGCTCACCGTTAAGCGCGCCAAGAACGAAACCGTCGCCGGCACCTACCGCCTCCGCCGCGGCGGCGACTTCACTATCTACCTCGGGCCCAAAGACTACCGCCGCCTGAAACAATACGGCGTCGGCCTCGAGAGAACGGTGGACTTGGGCTTCTCCGTCATCGGCATCATCGCCGCGCTAATGCTCCGCTTTATGTACGTTATTAACGGCGTCGTGAAAAACTACGGCTTAACCATAATAATATTCTCTATACTTATCAAACTGCTGACTTATTATCCCACCGCCCTATCGCTCAAGTCGTCCCAGAAGATGCAAGAGATCCAACCGGTCCTCAAACAACTCCGGGAGCAATACAAGGGCGACTCCCAACGGCAGAACGCCGAGATGATGGCCCTATATAAAAAATACAAGATAAACCCCCTCGGCGGCTGTCTCCCGATGCTCATCCAAATCCCCATCTTCTGGGGCCTGTTCAGCGCCCTCCGCAACGCCATCGAACTTAAGGGAACGCCGTTCTTCCTCTGGATAAAGGACCTCTCCCAGCCGGACGTCCTCTTCACCTTCCCCTTCACGATACCCCTTGTCAACATCCACAGCCTTAACATCCTCCCCCTGCTTATGACCGGCGCGATGTTGGCCCAGAACACCCTCACCCTCCCCGGGAAGGGCGGCGTCAAATCCGAACAGCAGAAGATGATGACGTTTCTCCCCATCATCTTCGCTTTCCTCTTTTACAATATGCCCTCGGGCTTAGTGCTCTATTGGACGGTCAACACGGTCCTCACCGTCGTCCAACAGCTTATTATGAGACGGCCCGGGCGGCCGCCGAAGGAGACCGCCGCGTAATGCGTTCCGTCGAAGTAGAAGGCAACTCCCGCGTCGACGCGACCCGCCGCGCCCTCGAGCTCTTGGGCGCCGAGATCGACGACGTCAAAGTCGAAATCGTTCGGGAAGAGAAAAGGGGCTTTTGGTCCTTCCTCGGGCTGAAACGCGTTACCGTTCGCGTAACGCTCGTCGAGGAGAACGTGCTCGAGGAAGCGGGCGAGCTTATCAACAAACTCCTCTCCTTCTTTCCGGTCCCCGTCGAGGCCCGCGTCGGCCTGCACAAGAACACCGTAACTTTTACCCTCGCCGGCAGCGAGCTCCGCGCGTTCCAAAGAAAAGAGGACGTCGCCGACGCCCTCGGCCACATCGTCGAGCTCCTCCTCAACCGCCAGGCCCGTAATAAGATAACGGTCAAGGCCGCGTTCGCCGAGGACGCCGCCACCCGCGAAGAAGAGCTCGCCGCCCTCGCGCGCCGCGCCGCCGACCGCGCCGTAGGCCGCCGTAAAGAAGAGCCGCTCCCGCCGATGTCGGCCCGCGACCGCCGCACCATCCATCTGACCCTCGAGCGCGACCAGCGCGTTACCACCCAGAGCGCCGGCCGCGACGCCAACCGCCACGTCGTCGTCTATCCCGTCGCCGCCCGCAAGCCCGCCCGCGCCGCCGCCGCCAAGCGCGGCGCCGAAGAGCGCGCCAAGCCTCCCTCCCGTCGCCGCAAAAACGCCCCCGCGTCCAAGCGCCGCCGCCGCCGCACCCGCCCCAAAACCGCCGACGCCGACAAAAAACTCCCGCCCGCCAAATGATGCCTCCCCCACACGCCGAGCCGATATTATTTAACATCGTATCCCGCCGCCGCCGGCGGGTCGCCTTTCGGGTATGTTCCGCGACGGCGATACCATAGCGGCCCGCGCCACCCCCCTCGGCCCCGGCGCCCTCGCCATCATCCGCGTCAGCGGCCCGGCGACGTGGGCCCTCGCCGCCAAGCTCTTCCGCGGCCGCGCCGCCGCCCGGCCGCGCCTAAGCCGGTTGGGGGAGCTCTTCCACGCCGCCACCGGCGAAGCCCTCGACCGCGCCGTCCTCACCCTCTACCGCGCGCCCCGCTCCTACACCGGCGAGGATATGGCCGAGCTCACGACGCACGCCGGGCCGGCCGTCGTCGCCGCCGCCCTCGACGCCCTCTACGCCGCCGGCGCGCGCGCCGCCGAGCCGGGCGAGTTCACCTGGCGCGCCGTCGCGAACGGTAAGCTCGACCTGGCCGAGGCCGCCGCCGTCGCGGACCTCTCGGCCGCGCGGACCGCCGCCGCCCGCGGCGACGCCCTCCGCCGCCTCCAGGGCGAGCTCTCCGCGGGCGTCGCCGCCCTCCGCGAAAAGCTCGTCGCCGCGCGGGCCCTCGTCGAGGCCGCCCTCGAGTTTGAACAGGAGGTCGCGGCGGAAGAAGTCTTGGCCCTCGTCCGCGAGGCCGAGGCCGCGAGCCGCAAGCTCGTCGGCCGGAGCCGCGACCGCGAGGCGCTCTTCGACGGGACCAAGGTCGCGCTCGCCGGCCCGCGCAACGCCGGCAAGTCCACCCTCTTCAACCGGCTGTTGGGCGAGGAGCGCGCGATCGTTACGCCCAAGGCCGGCACGACGACGGACCGGTTGGAGGCGCCGTACCTCGCCCGCGGCGTCCTCTTCCGCCTGAGCGACGGCGCCGGCCTGGACGACAACGGCGCCTCGGGCGACGACGACGACGTAGAGCGCGAGGGCGTCCGCCGCGCGCGCGCGTTCCTGGACGAAGCGGCCGTCGTCATCTGGCTCGACGACGCCTCCCGGCCGCCCCCCGACAACGCGCCGCCCGTCGCCGCCGGCAAGCTCATCCGCGCCGCGAACAAGTGCGACGTGCCGCTCGCGGCCGGCTGGGAAGAGGCGCTGGCCGCGAACGCGGGCATAGTCCGCATCTCCGCCAAGACCGGCGCCGGCGTGGACGCCTTAGTCGAGCGCCTCGTCGCCCGCGCGGCCGCCTGCGCCGGCGCGAGCGATGACGACGCGTTGTCCCTCTCGAGCCGGGAGCGGCGCCTGCTCGGGGAAGCCGCGGCCGCGCTCGCGCGCGCCGGCGACATAATATCGGCTCACGGCGGGAACGAGCTGGCCGCGGAGGAGCTTCGCCTCGCCGGCGACGCCCTCGCCCGCGTCGTCGGCCCGGCGGACATAGACGAGGTCTACGGCGAGGTTTTTAGCCGGTTCTGTGTAGGGAAGTGAGGCGCGCACAGCTGTGCGCCGGTACGTAATATGTGGACCTATCCTCCATCATATCCAGCATGCCGTCGGGAGTCACCCGAGTGCCGTCGGGTGTTTCCACCCGACGGCCCCGGGCGGCAGGTGGTAACACCTGCCGCAACCGGCGATTATGTGGACTTATCCTACATCATATGAGCTCATCGTCGTGGGCGGCGGCCACGCGGGCATAGAGGCCGCGCGGGCCGCGGCGCGGATGGGCCGGCGGACGCTCCTCCTCACCGGCCGCCTCGACACCGTCGGCCTGATGTCGTGCAACCCGGCCGTCGGCGGCCTGGGGAAAGGGCCGCTGGTCAAGGAGGTCCACGCGCTGGGCGGCGCTATCGGCGTCCTCGCGGACGGCGCCGCGGTCCAGGGCCGGGTGCTCAACCGCTCCAAAGGCCCGGCGGTCCGCGGGACCCGGCTCCAGTGCGACCGCGACGCGTATCGCCGCCGCGCCCGGCGCCTGCTCGGGCGCACCGCCAACCTGGACCTCCGCCAGGCCGCCGTTACGGCGGTCGCGACGAACGACTGCGGCGTCGAGGGCGTCGTCGCCGGCGGCGACGTCCTCTTCCGCGCGCCGCGCGTCGTCCTCACGCCCGGGACGTTCCTGCGCGGCCTGTTGCACGTCGGCCTGCGCCAGGAGCCGGGCGGCCGCGTCGGCGAGCCGCCGAGCGAGGGCCTCGCCGCGTCGCTCGCGGAGCTGGGGTTGGAACTCGGGCGCCTCAAGACCGGGACGCCGCCGCGCCTTCGCGCGAGCTCGGTTGATTTAAACAAAACGCAGGTTCAGGAAGGCGACGAGCCCTGCCCGGCGTTCACGAAGCCACAGCTCAATATCAAACAGCTCCCCTGTTACATCACCTATACCAACGAGCGGACCGCGGCGCTCCTCCGCGCGAACCGCGAGCGCTCGCCGCTCTTCCAGAAAGTCATCGTGGGCGTCGGCCCGAGGTATTGCCCGTCCATCGAGGACAAGGTCGTGCGCTTCGCCGGCCGCGAGCGGCACCAGCTCTTCCTGGAGCCGGAGGGCCGCGGCGGCGACGAGTTCTACGTGAACGGCTTCGCGACCAGTATGCCGGTGGACGTGCAGGAGGCCGCGCTCCGCACGGTCCCGGCGCTCGAAGACTGCCGGATGACGCGCCCGGGCTACGCCGTAGAATACGACTTCATCCCGCCGCGGCAACTCGGGCGGACGTTGGAGACGAAGGCCGTCGCCGGCCTCTACTGCGCGGGCCAGATAAACGGGACGTCGGGCTACGAGGAGGCCGCGGCGCAGGGGCTTGTCGCCGGCGTCAACGCCGCGCTCGCCGCCGCCGGCGAGGAGCCGTTCGTCCTCGGCCGCGACGACGCCTATATCGGCGTCCTCCTCGACGACCTCGTCTCAAAGGAGCACGTGGAGCCGTATCGTATGTTCACCGCGCGCGCGGAACACCGGCTCACGCTGCGGGAGGACAACGCCGACGACCGCCTGTTGGAGTTCGGCTTCCGCCTGGGCCTCGTCTCCCGGGCCCGCCGCGGCAAGCTCATCGCGTTCCGCGGCGAGGTCGCGGCGTTGGCGAAAATGTTGCGCGAACGGAAAGTGGGCGCGGGCCCGGCGCGCAAGCCGGCGCTCGAGCTGTTGCGTCGGCCCGAGGTAACGCTCGCGTCGCTGGCGGCCGAGTTGCCCGAAGTCGGCGGCTTCTCCGCGGCGGCGCAAAGCCGCGTCGAGACCGACGTTAAATATGAGGGTTACGTCCGACGCCAGGAGCAGGAGGCCGCGAGCGTTCGCGCGTACGAGGCGCTCGCGGTCCCGGCGGATACGGACTTCGACGACGTCGCGGGGCTCTCGCGCGAGGCGCGGGAGACGCTCGCGCGCGTCCGGCCGGCGACGCTCGCGCAGGCGTGCCGGCTCCAGGGCGTAACGCCCGCCGACGCGATCATCCTACTAAGGTATATTAAGCTAAAACGCGGTTGACACCGGCCGCTATCGGCGTTAGAATCACGCCGACGTGGGGCCATACGGTGAAAAGAAAGACGCCGGCTTTTTTTTGGATAAATACCTCGCCGAGCTCCCGGAAAAACAAAGGGCCTCGTTAAAGGGGCTCGCGGCGCTTCATAATAAGTACCGGCGACGAGGCCGCCTTTCGGCCGATTTTGGCGCGGAATCGTACGTAATTCACCTCGTCTTGGACAGCTTAAGTTGGCAGAAGTTGATGCCGCCGGCGCCGGCCGCCGCGGTCGCGGACGCGGGCTCGGGCGGCGGCTACCCGGGCCTGCCGCTCGCCGTTGTTCGCGACGACATTACGATAACGCTCATCGAGCCGGCGCCGCGGAAGGCGGAATACCTCCGGCTCGCCGTCGCGGCGCTCGGCCTAAGCCACGTCCGCGTTGAGGGGCGCCGCGCCGAAGAGCTCGCGCCCGCGAGCTTCGACGTTGTCGGCGCGAAGGCGGTGGCCCGGGCCGGCGCCGTCATAAAGATGGCGTTGCCGCTCGTGCGGGCCGGCGGCCGGCTGGTCCTGTTCCTGGGCGATTTCGCCGACGCGGCGCTCGCGAAGCTCGACGAGCAGGCCCGCGACGCCGGCGGCCGCCGCGGCGAAACCCGCGCCTACACCCTCCCGGGCCTCGCGAAACGGCGCCTCCTGGCCGAAATAATCCGGGGGCCGGATGACGTTTCACGTGAAACATAGGCGCCGCAACCGCCTGGGAATAAAGATGTTATGGCGAAGATAATCGCTATCGCGAACCAGAAGGGCGGCGTCGGCAAGACGACGACGGCCATCAACCTCGCGGCCGCACTCGCCGCCGCCGAGCGGCCGGTCCTCTTGGTGGACATCGACCCGCAGGCGAACGCCACTTCGGGCCTGGGCGTCGACCGCGCCGCCCTCGGCGCGACCACCTACGAGCTCTTGCTCGGCGAGGCGCGCTTCGCGGATATCATAATCGACGCCGCGGTCCCGGGCCTCAAGCTCGCGCCCGCGCACCAGCGCCTCGTCGGCGCCCAGCTCGAGCTCGTCGCCGCGGCCGACCGCGAGACCCGACTCAAAGTTAAATTGGATGAGGTCACCGCCGACTTCGACTACATCTTCCTGGACGCGCCGCCCTCCCTCGGCCTCTTGACGATAAACGCCCTCGTCGCCGCGACGTCGGTCCTCATCCCCATCCAGTGCGAGTATTACGCGCTGGAGGGCGTCGGCCTCTTGATGGAGACGCTCGCCCTCGTGCGGGACCGGCTGAACCCGGCGCTCGCCGTGGAGGGCGTCCTCCTCACGATGTACGACGGCCGGACGAACCTCTCGGCCCAAGTGGCCGAGGAGATCCGTCGCTACTTCGGCGACGCCGTCTATCAGGCGGTGATTCCGAGAAACGTGCGCTTGGCCGAGGCCCCCTCGTTCGGCCTACCCGCGCTGCTCTACGACGCCGCCGCGAGCGGCGCGCAGGCATACCTGGCGCTCGCGCAGGAGGTATTACGTAATGCCCGCTAAAAAAGCTCTGGGGCGCGGCCTCGACGCCCTTATCCCGCGGCGCAAGGCCGGCGGCGACGCCGTCCAACAGCTGCCGCTCACGTCGCTTTCGCCGAACCCGCGGCAACCGCGGCGCAACTTCGCGGGCGCGGAAATCGCCGAGCTCGCGGCGTCGATACGCGCCCACGGCATCCTCCAACCGCTCATCGTCCGGCCCGCGGAGGGCGGCTACGAGGTCGTCGCGGGCGAGCGCCGCCTCCTCGCCGCGCGCGAGGCCGGCCTGCATGCCGTTCCCTGCCTCGTCCGTGAGGTGGCCGACGAGATGTTGTTGCCGCTCGCCCTCGTCGAGAACCTCCAGCGCGAAGACCTGAACGCCGTCGAGGAAGCGCGCGCCTTCAAGACGCTGAGCCAAGATTACGGCCTTAGCCACGCCGCCATCGCCCGAGCGGTGGGGAAGAGCCGCGCCGCGGTAACGAACGCGCTCCGCCTTCTCGAGCTGCCGGACGCCATCGTCACGATGCTCGCCGAGGGGCTACTTAGCGCCGGCCAGGTCCGCCCCCTCATCGGCGTAACGCCCCGCGCGCGCCAGCTCGCGCTCGCGCGCCGCATC